>JASMKJ010000069.1 GCA_030749275.1 Acidimicrobiales bacterium | reverse complement strand
GGTCCCAAAAGGGGAACCCCCACTCTCGAATTGATGGAACCCACAACGATGATGCGCGGATCTTCGGCGAGCCGCAAAATGGGTAACGCGGCCCGAATCGTGGCTGCCACACCTATGACGTTTACTTCGAATTGTTCACGCCACTGTTCTCGCGTCAATAACTCCAGAGGGCCCGCTACGACGATGCCGGCATTAACAACTAATAAGTCCAGACCCGAACTAGAAGTCCCTTTCTCGACTTCCGCAAACGCGTTATCAATTTCCGAATCGTCGGTGACGTCCATTCGGAGAGCGTGAACCCCAGAGGTCTGTGAGATTCGGCGAGCATCGGCGTCGGTGCGCACTCCACCCCAAACATGCCAGCCACTAGAAGCAAGTCGATCAACCGTGGCGTGGCCGATTCCCGTACTAGAACCCGTTACAACAGCGAATCGTGTCGGCACTTGATTAGATCTTGGCCCACTAGTCGACGACTAGGTCAGCGAAACTATCGCGAAGGGTTCGCTTCGAGAACTTTCCGGTGGACGTCTTTGGCACCTCATCGATGATTTGAGTGGCGCTCGGTAACCACCACTTAGCCATACGTGGAGTGAGGTACTCGATTAACTCTTCATGGGTGAGCGACTCTCCTTGTTTCAGGACTACGCATGCCATAGGGCGCTCCATCCACTTTTCCGATGCGACAGCTATTACCGCTGCTTCCGAGATCTTCGGATGGCTCATGATCTCATTCTCCACTTCAACTGAACTAACCCACTCTCCTCCTGATTTGATGAGGTCTTTGGTTCGGTCCACAAGCCGGATGTAGCCGCGCTCGTCACACGTCGCCACGTCACCTGTTCTCAGCCATCCGTCATCGGTAAAGGAATCTGAAGCATCGGGTCTGTTGTAGTACTCACCCGTGACGAACGGTCCTCGCACTTGAAGCTCACCGCTGGACTCTCCATCCCAGGGCAATTCTTCTGTGGAGTCAGGCTCACAGATTCGAAATTCAACGGTTGGCACGATGGTTCCGATTGAAGCTCGAATGTCAGCTTTCGCTTCTTCATCGAGGTCCGAGTCAGCGGACTTCACGTGAGCGATTGCAGCGAGTGGGCTGGTCTCAGTCATTCCCCAAGCCTGGAGGATTGGCAAACCGATTTTTTCGCGATATCCCTCCGACAGCGACCTTGGGACCGCCGATCCCCCGCAAGGAATAGCTCTCAAGCTCGAAACATCTCGGCCGTCGAGTTCTTCAAGAACTCCCATCCATATGGTTGGAACCCCTGCCGCGATCGTGACACGCTCTGATTCCATCAGTTCGGCTATAGGTTCGGGCTGCAATTTAGGACCCGGGTTCACCAGTGTCGCACCTGCCGCGACCGCAGCGTGTTGTAAACCCCAAGAGTTCACATGGAACATCGGAACGACGGGAAGAATCACATCGGATTCACAAACCCCCAACCCATCAGTCGTCATCGTCGTGATCGTGTGCATGTACGTGGATCTGTGGCTGTACACCACACCTTTGGGATGTCCCGTAGTTCCGCTCGTGTAGCACATCGAAGCGGCTTGTTTTTCGTCTCTTACTTGGAAGTCAACGGGTGATGCGGCAGAGATCAGCTCTTCATAATTGAGCACTCGGGGGTCATCGGGAATTTCCCCATCGCCGTCATCCATGACAACGAAGTTTCTGACTGTCTCCAATTGATCGACTAGTGGCCACAGCAGAGCCATGAGAGACCTATCGACAAAGATGACTTCGTCTTCCGCGTGATTAGCGATGTAGACGATCTGGTCTGCGAAGAGCCTGATGTTGAGTGTGTGAAGCACTCGATTGGTGCATGGTACGGCAAAATAAAGTTCGAGGTGGCGTGCGGTGTTCCATGCAAATGTCCCCACCCGACCAGATTCTCCGATCCCCAAAGTATTCAATGCCCCGCCAAGCCGCCGCGTTCGATCAGCCCATTGTCCGTAATCGGTTCGTTCGATCCCTGTCGCTGTAGCGGTGACGAGTTCCTTATGGGGAAACAAGCTTTCTGCTCGGCGGAAGAAAAAATCGAGGGTGAGCGGGGTATCCATCATCGTTGACTGCATATGGCAAATCGTAGGAGAAGACTTCGCTCACAGCTACATCCACGTATGGTGAAAGTCAGAAATGAGTGAACCTGAGCTTCCAAGAACACCTCTCGACGATGAACAACGGCGAAGAGTCAAACGACTCGCCGCCTTTCCCGTCGCGCTCGCACTTGCTGCATACGTCGGCCAGGTTTTAACAAGTTCGCTAGTCGACTCTCAGCCCTTATTGTTGATCTCCCTTAATGCCACAGATCCCATGTTGCTTTTGGCTGCCCACCAAACCGGTCCCCTGGCCTTCTTGCTTGTGGGATCGATCAGACTCTTTGCCCCTGACCTATTTCTTCACCAGTTGGGCTGGGAGTTCGGTCCGGCAACGAAGAACTACATCGCAGATGAATTCGGCAAAAATAGCGGGCTTCTTAGAACAATCGCTGTTCTCGAGCGATGGTTTCCTAGAGTTGGATGGTTGTTACTTTTCTTGGTTCCCGGATATCCGATGTGTTTGCTGGCAGGAATTGCCCGAATGCGGAGAGTTCCTTTTGTGGCGATCAATCTGGCTGGAACCCTGTCTCGGCTTCTGCTTATTTATTGGGTGAGCTCAGTATTTGATGGCCCGATCGGAGCAGTGGTTAGGTTCATCAGCCGATTTTCATTGCCATTTACTTTGTTAATGGTCCTTTTGGTGGTTCTACAAAGCGGTCGTGGCAGAAATCGACCAACGGGACCCTAAGAACCTTCATAGGTTGTCGATCTCAGCCCATCTCGGCATGCTGGGCTGCGCGCCGACTGTACCTACGGCTGCCGCTCCTGCCCGGACCGCGATAAGCGCCGCCGCGACGGGGTCGTCTGTCTCGACAAATGCCACTGAAAAGGCGCCAACGAAGGCATCGCCGGCGCCAGTTGGGTCGACAACCTCGACTGTCGGGGCAGCAACTTTGGTGATTTCTTGACCCACTCGCACCTCACAACCTCCCGCTCCAAGGGTGGTGACAAGAACCGGAGGTGAAAAGTCTTCCATTTCTTTGGCTTCTTGACGATTCACTATGACCACATCGGCAAGAGGAAGAACGGCAGCAGCGACATCATTGAACGGCGCTGGGTTAAACACAATTTTGGTGTTGGATGCTGCTGCAAGCACGGCAGCAGCTCTTGCGGCTTCCACTCCTACCTCGCCCTGCAGCAGCAAGACATCCGCAGCGGCGATCTCCTCTGCTGCTCGTTCTACCTGCTTTGCGTCTAGTTCAGCATTTGCTCCAGATATGACGATGATTGATACATCGTCCGGATCAATGGTGATCACCGCGGTGCCTGTCGCTGTATCACTCCTCGACACTTGGGTTCGGTCGACACCCGCAGCGTCTAACTGAGCAAGTAAATAGTCGCCTCGATTGTCGCGCCCGACGCACCCAATCATGCTTACTGTGGCCTCGAGACGAGCAGCCGCAACGGCCTGGTTAGCCCCTTTACCTCCGGCGTTTTCTTCACATCCATTTCCATGGACAGTTTCATCTGCTTGAGGACGTCGAGGAACCCAGACGGTGATGTCGTAATTGAGACTTCCGACAACCACTACTTGGGTAGGCAAGGTTCAGATCCCTAGGTACGAATCGAGGCCAAGTGTCACCCCAGGATGTTCATCAATGAGCTTGCAGCCGAGAACGACCCCTCCCATGAACGATCCCCTATCCAAGCTGTCGTGTCGAAGAGTGAGGGTTTCTCCCTCAGTTCCTAAGAGCACCTCTTGGTGCGCTACTAGACCTCTTAGTCGAACTGAATGGACTGGTATGCCACCAGCTCCAAGTGCTCCTCGCGCGCCGGGCAGAATTACCGTTTCGGTCGGGTCGTCTCCCCATTCGTCGGATGCTTCTGCCATCCGCTCCAACGTTCGCATCGCTGTTCCTGACGGGGCATCGACCTTTCCGTCGTGATGCAGCTCGATGATTTCTGCCGTTGGGAAGAAGGGCGCAGCCATTTCGGCAAATCGCATTAACAGAACGGCTCCTATCGCGAAGTTGGGCGCAATGAGACAGTTGCTTGTGGTGAATATCTCTCTAAAGGTGGCTAAGTCGCTGTCGTTCAGTCCACTGGTGCCGACAACTGCATGAACTTGGTTGTTCGCACACCATGCGATATTTGACCGAGCTGCTTCCGCGATCGTGAAGTCAACCATGACATCCACCGTTGATGAATCTAGTTCATCCAAGGAATTACTCACGGTAACCGTACCTGTAGGGTCTTGAAGCTCTCCTGACGCCGGGTCGACGGCTGCAACGAGCTCTAATTCTTGGTCCGCGGCGACTGCTTCACAAACTGCTGAACCCATTCGGCCAGCTGAACCTACGACTACTACTCGCATAAATGCAGTCCCTTCTATAGATCTCAAAACGTAATGAGCCCTGCCTCCATTCTGGAGTACAGGGCTCACAGTCGGAGCATCTATTTCAAAATAAGCACTCTTTCATAGAGACAAGTCGTTACCGGCGACTTCGTCGGCGACGGCGACCTCGTCCGTCATCTTTTGGTTCGGGGCCCATATCGCCATAGAGACCTTTGGCTGTCTCAGAAAAATGTTCTTCAAATGACACGTATTCTCGCGCTGTTGATGAATCATTTTCGTCACTCGAAGAACTTTCACCAGCATCTTCTTGGTCCGCCGGTGAAGCTGTTTCGACCTGATCATCGGAGGACGAACTGGTGGTGACTTCCTTGGGTTGACCATCATTTTGAGCTGCGGCATCGCCCACCATCGATAGCGAAAGTTTCCCATTCGGATCAATGTCGTCAACTAGTACCTGCACTGCATCGCCTACATTCAGTACCTCTTCGACCTTGTCAAGCCGCCGATCGCCTCCAAGTTTGCTGATATGCAAAAGCCCGTCCGTCCCCGGCAAGATATTGACGAATGCACCGAATTTCGTGATGTTGACTACACGACCCTCATATTCTGCTCCGACATCAGCAGTCGGTGGATTGACGATTAGTCGAACTTGACGCTCGGCCTCGACGACCTTTTCACGGTCAGGCGAGCCGATGCTGACAACTCCAACGGTGCCGTCATCGTCGACAGAAATATCTGCTCCGGTTTCTTCTTGGATGGTGTTTATGACCTTTCCTCTCGGGCCAATAACTTCTCCGATCTTGTCGATTGGTATCTCGAAACTGACAATTTTCGGAGCGTTGCCTCCTACATCGGCCCGAGGTTCGGAGATCGCGTCGTTCATAACTGCCAGTATTTGCATCCTGGCATCTCGCGCCTGCGCTAGAGCCTGAGCAAGAACTTCGGCCGGGATACCGTCAATCTTGGTATCCAACTGAAGAGCTGTGATGGCATCTTCGGTTCCAGCGATCTTGAAGTCCATATCTCCGAAGGCGTCTTCTGCACCCAAGATGTCGGTAAGAGTGACATATTTACCTTCGGCATAGACCAAGCCCATCGCAATTCCAGAAACATGGCTTCGGATGGGGACTCCAGCATCCATCAGCGAGAGCGATGAAGCGCACACCGAACCCATAGATGTCGAACCATTAGATGACAAGACATCTGAAACTAAACGGAGGGTGTAAGGAAAGGTTTCCTTCGAGGGAATCGCCGGCAATAACGCTCTCTCCGCTAACGCCCCGTGACCAATTTCTCGGCGCTTCGGGCCGCGCATAAAGCCTGCCTCGCCCGTGGAGAAAGGCGGAAAGTTGTAGTGGTGCATGTAACGCTTCCGGTCGTTCGGATTCAGCGTGTCAATCAACTGTTCCATGCGACTCATGCCAAGTGTTGTGACGTTTAATACTTGGGTTTCGCCCCGCTGAAACAAACCGGAGCCATGAGCGGTGTCACCCACATACGCGACTTCAGCGGATAACGGACGCACTTCGTCAGTTGCTCGACCATCGATGCGAAAGCCATCTTCCACGATTCGTCGACGAACAATTTCCTTAGTGACTGAACGTACCGCTGCGCCTATTTGTTTTTCTGAATCTGCTGTTTCAGAGAATTCTTCTTCTAGCTGAGAACGGATCTCCGCCGTCACTTCATCTTGACGGGCTTCGCGATCTGCCTTGTCGGCGATTGCCATTACTTCGGTCAATTTCGGAGTTGCCACAGAACGGACTCGTTCCAGGATTTCGTCGCTGTAATCGGCGCTTCGAACCCATTCGATCTGTTCGATGTCACCCACGTTGGACCGCAACGATTTTTGTAGTTCTATAACATCGTCGATCCACTGTTTTGACGCTTCAAGACCATCGGCCAGGACTTCTTCTGTGACCTTAGGTGCACCATCGTCGTAGTACTCGAAGGCTCGTTCAGTGCCCCCGGCTTCAACCATCATGATGGCAATATCACCGTTGTCAAGCTGTCGACCTGCGACGACCATTTCGAATGTTGACTCTTCGCCTTCTTGGTACGTCGGGAACGGTATCCATGAACCATCTGTGCTGTAGGCGATACGAACCGCGGCAATAGGAGATTCGAACGGTATCCCGCTGACCCAGAGAGCTGCTGAGGCACCGTTCAGGGCAATTACGTCATATTGATTTTCGCCGTCTACGCCAAGAATGGTTCCCACGACATGTGTCTCGTGCCGATATTCAGATGGGAAGTTGGGGCGCAGTGGCCGGTCGATGAGTCGACAAGCGAGAATCGCGTCATCTGAGGCGCGGCCCTCTCGGCGGAAAAACGATCCGGGAATTCGTCCGGCGGCGTACATTCTTTCCTCAATGTCGACTGTTAGTGGGAAGAAATCGGCACCGTCACGAGGTTTACTCGATGCGGTAGCGGTGACTAAGACCTGAGTGGAACCTATTTTCGCTGTTACGGCTCCATTCGAAAGTCCCGCCAACTTGCCGGTTTCAAATGAAAGGGTTTTATCGGTACCTGAAATGGGACCCGATACGGATATGGCATCAGCCATGATTTTCTTCTACTCCTTCGGCGAGACGTTCTCGCCATAATTTGCATTCAGTTGGTAGACGCCGCTCACTCCCGTATGGCGAGGGAGCGACGACAACCAATTGCTTTGCAATTTGATTTGTGAGCCTCAGTCGTGAATACAACTAGCAACCAGGAGGTCGCTAGCGTTATTCAGCGACGTAAACCGAGTTTTGCAATTAGCGCTCGGTAGCGCTCAACGTCGTTATTGTCGAGATAGTTCAATAGTCGTCGGCGGCGACCTACGAGCTTAAGTAAGCCACGCCTGCTGTGGTGGTCCTTTTGATGGGTCTGCAAATGTTCAGTGAGATCGTTGATCCGGTCGGTTAGCAGCGCAACTTGTACTTCTGGTGAACCTGTGTCGGTGTCGTGCTGTCGGTGCGCTGCCATGGTGTCGGATTTCTCGGCCATATTTTTCCTTGATATACAACTTCGTGCCGCTGGGTAGTGGGTATTGCGACTGTGTGGCCGGCGCGAGCGATACGCGCCACTGAGCATTCTAACAGCCAAGTTCGCTGTTATTGCAGGGCCACCTGTGGTGATGAGTTACTCATCAAGACATTTAGCAGCATCGACTACATCTTTAGCAAGCTGTTCTTTCAGCTGTTCGAGGCCCTCGAACTTTCGTTCTGCTCGCAGCCTGCGGACAAACCGAACCTTTGCTGATTCCCCGTATAAGTCACCGCGAAAACCAATCAAGTGGGCCTCAATTAGTGACCTGTCCGCGTCTTCGTAAAATGTTGGTCGCTTGCCGATGTTCACTGCAGCTGGGTACTGCGTTCCATCTTCGCGGATGTACCACGCCGCATAGACACCATCCGATGGCACTTGTAGATCGGTCGTCGTGGGCAAATTTGCTGTGGGGAAGCCGATCGTACGTCCCCGCCTATCTCCCACGGTGACTACACCGCGTACTTCGAAAGGGCGTCCCAACAGGCGGTGCGCTTTTTCCACGTCTCCATCAGTCAAAGCATTTCGTATTGAGGTCGATGAAATAACTTCCCCTTCGCCAGTCAACTGTTTAACTAAGGGCAGCCCTATAACTTCATAACCGCATTCATTTCCGACCGTTTTCAGAGTTTCGACGTTGCCGCGCCGGCCCTTCCCAAAGTGAAAATCGGCTCCGACGACCACGGCGCGTGCCTGCAAGCAGTCGACAAGTATCTGCCGAGCAAACACCTCCGCGGGAACCTGAGCTTGTTCTTTTGTGAATTCAACAACCAGGGTGTAGTCGACACCTGTTTCCGCAAGCAGTTCTAGCTTGTGTTCCAGGTCGCACAGCAGTAACGGTGCAGTGTCAGGTCTTACGACAGTTGCTGGATGGCGGTCGAAGGTTACGACCGCTGTCGCGCATCCGCGTTCTGCTGCCATACGGTGCATCTCCGCTACAACGGTGCGGTGCCCTCGATGGACACCGTCATATTCACCGACAGTTACTACGCTGCCTTGTTCCAACGCGGGCGACCAGGCCAGGTCGCGAATGATCTCCACAACTTCAAACTACCGCCCAGGCAGCCCCACAACGACTCACATTTATCATTGAATTTTGGCTACAAGTTTTGTGTGTCATTTCGGTATTACAACTCCAACAACCACGTTGCCGTCTCGCTTCTCATGCACCGCCACCAAATTCTGAGAGGAATCCACCAAAGCCCATGGACCCTCGCCCTGAACGCGATTCAGTTTGAGTCTGCCACCATTTTGTACCAATGAAATTTCATGGTCACTCAGCACAATTTGGGCCATTCCTCGGGTCAGTTCGATAACCGGCAGGAGCGGCGACTCATCGATTGTGCCGCAGTCTCCAATTCCGTAGTGACCGCTTCGAGTTCTGCGCAAGTTGCGTATATGAGCACCTCCGCCAAGCGCCACTCCGAGATCAGCGGCCAAGGTTCTGATATAGGTACCTGCGGAGCAATCGACTACGGCCCGCCACACCAATGGATCTGCAGTCGATTGAATTTCAAAGCTCGTGACAGTCACCGGGTGTGGTTCTCGATCTACTACTAATCCTTCGCGGGCAATTTCATGAAGTCGTCGACCACCTACCCGACGCGCTGAGACCATCGGCGGCACCTGCTCAATCTGACCCGTTAGCGTTCTGGCGGCAGCCCTAACTTGTTCAGCCCCCACTGACATTTGATGTTGAGCAACGACTTCGCCTGATGCGTCAAGGGTATTCGTCTCACTTCCGAGAACTATCTCCACCTCGTATGTCTTATATGAGGCCGATGCAAAGCGCAGGAGTCTGGTGGCATTCCCGATCCCGACAACGAGAAGGCCGGTAGCTTCGGGGTCCAAGGTGCCGGCGTGACCGATGCGTCGTTCGCTGAATCGCTTCCTTAATTTCGCGACAACGTCGTGTGAGGTCATCCCAGCTGGTTTGTCTATGAGTGCCATCCCATGAACGGTCGGGGGTTTGCGTGCCATCAATCAGTTTCAGGTCGCGTCTCAGAGTCAGTCATTCCAAGTTGTTCCAAAATAGACTCGATGCGTCCCGCTTCCTGGGCCGACGTATCAGGAACGAAATGGATGGTCGGGGTGCGGCGCATTCTCGACTGGCGGGCCAGCGCTTGCTGAATCCTTTGCCGCTGATGCTCAAGCGCTTCGACTACTTCTTCTAAGTCATCTTCGTCAGGCACCTGAAACCAAATAGTCGCGTGAGCTAATTCTCGGTCAACATCAACACCTGTTACCGACACCAAAAAGAGTTGAGGGTCGTCGATTCGTTCCAGCTCGCTGGCGACTATTTCCCTAATTAACCCTGAAACGCGGTCAGTTCGCTGGTAGTTCTGTCCGTTTCGGCGCTGGCGCCCCCGTTTGTTGCCCATTCAGCAGCCTCCGAGTCGACCGTGTTGTTCAGTCGCTATGCGATTGGGATCTCTCGCTCGTCATACGTTTCGATCACATCGCCTTCTTTTAGATCTGTGAAGTCCGATAAGCCGATCCCGCACTCCATCCCGGCCGTCACCTGGCTGACCGGGTCTTGGAAGTGGCGCAGTGAGGCAACCTCGCCTTTCCAGATAATGGTTCCTTCGCGCAAGAACCTGACTTTAGCTCCATCACCAATCGTTCCGTTTTCGACAAAACAACCCGCAATCGGGCCAACCCCCGAAATCCGAAATACCTGTCGCACTTGAGCCTCACCCATGACAATTTCTTCGAATTCGGGCTCGAGCATGCCTAGCATCGCGTTCTCAATATCTTCGAGAAGTTGGTAAATGATTTCGTAGAGGCGAATCTCGACGTTTTCGCTTTCGGCAGTTTCGCGAGCTTTTCGGTCGGGGCGAACGTTGAACCCCAAGATCGTGGCGTTAGATGCAACTGCCAGTTGGACGTCGTTCTCGTTGACCCCGCCAACGCCTCGACTCACAAAAGACAGCTTGACGTCGTCGCGTTCAAGTTTTTGCAAGCTTTCGGTCACCGCTTCAAGGGAGCCGTGAACATCCGCTTTGAGAACCAGGTTGAGGGTAGTCGCTTCACCTGCCTGAATTTGTTTGAAAATATCCTCAAGCTTCGCTCCCCCGCTCCCCGACGAAGATGCTGTAGCCATGCTGGCCTGACGTTGCCAGTGTTCTCGTGTGTCTGCCACGCGACTCGCGGTCTTTTCGTCGGGTGCCACAGTGAACATGTCACCGGATCTTGGGACCTCTGAAAGCCCCAATACTTCAATGGGCGCAGAAGGTCCCGCTTCAGTTACGGCGTTACCCCGATCGTCTGTCATTGCCCGAACTCTTCCCCATGCAGCCCCGGCCACCATCGGGTCTCCAACCGAAAGAGTTCCCTGTTGGACGAGAACAGTAGCTACCGGGCCTCTTCCTTTGTCGAGGTTGGCTTCAAGCACTATCCCCAGCGCCCGCCCGTCTGACGTCGCCTGCAACTCTTCAAGTTCAGCGACCAAAATTATTTGGTCCAAAAGGTCGTCGATACCCTCCTCGGTCATCGCTGATACTGGCACGGTGATGACTTCACCACCGTACGACTCCGGTATGAGGTCTCGTTCGGCGAGTTGAGCTAAGACTTTATTTGGGTCAGCGCCTTCACGATCAATCTTGTTGATCGCAACAATTATGGGAACCTCCGCCGCTCGCGCATGGTCCATCGCTTCCAAGGTTTGAGGCATTACCCCGTCATCGGCTGCGACAACAAGGATGACGATGTCGGTCGCTCGGGCTCCTCGGGCACGCATACTGGTGAACGCAGCGTGGCCAGGGGTATCGATGAAGGTGAGCGGTTGACCACTTCGTTCAACCTGATAAGCCCCAATGTGTTGAGTTATGCCTCCGGCTTCTCCATCTGCGACGTTTGAAGATCGAATACGATCAAGCAACAAGGTCTTGCCATGGTCGACATGACCCATCACGGTGATCACCGGTGGACGGGAAGCCATCGCAGCA
>JASMKJ010000068.1 GCA_030749275.1 Acidimicrobiales bacterium | reverse complement strand
GGTGCCGCTCGACCTGCTCCAATGTTCGGGCAACATACCGATGAGGTGCTGTCGGAACTGCTGGGTCTGGAAAAACAAGAGCTCAGCGAGTTACGCCAGGAAGGCGTAACGGTGTGAGCTAGGTCGCGTCTATGTGTCTGCTAGGTATCGAGGGCGAACAGCAAATATTCAGATCAAAGTAATCCGAGTCGGTGTTGCGCGGGTCATGGCGGGTTGCGCGCCTAGATAATTGGTTCAGTAGCTCCAGGTGACTTTGTCGCGGTTGGTCGGATGGTTCGTCTCGACTCCTTCAGTCGAAATGTGAAGCTCGTAGAGTCGCTCTGCGAAGGCGTCCCAGCCTGGATCCTGGTTGCCGCACGCTCTCCAAGGTTTTTCAACCAGTTCTTGGTAGCGGGCATCTTTGGGTATTCCGAGAGCCGAAGCGGCTTCCTCAATGCTCATTCCGTGGGTAGTTCTTGGGTCCAAGTGAATTGCCATACCGGCAAGGTCGTCTTCGTTCCAAGGCTTGGTCGTGTAGGACGTGTTTGGAGCCTCCCAAAACGACATGGAACTGTGTCCGCACGCGTTGTGATCTACGCCTAACGCGTGCCCTGTCTCATGAAAATTGATCGTGCAGCAGGGATTGTTGATTTCTTGGCCGACGGTCATGTTGCGTACCCATCCGAGGTCAGATCGGTTCATGTCGCTCTGTTCGATAACAAATTTGTTGTGGTAGGTGAAGCCTCGTGACTTTGAATAATTCGGGTTGCCCGCTCCGCTTCTGGCGGTGCCGTCGCTGAAGTAGGCGCCGTTGCCATCTCGTTGGCATGGTTGCTGGAGCTTGCTTTGGCGACCGTGAGGTTCCACTCCGACGATCATCCATGGTTCACATAGCGGCAAAAATTCCGGGAAATTCACTTCGTCTATCGAAGTTGCGAACCGGGGGTCTAAGTGCGGTGCTACTGCTGCGATCAGTTCCATCATTTGTGCTACCGCCCACCAATTTCCAATTTCTATCTCGCTTCCGAAGAGGAAGTACCGAAGCTTCGGCGAGTAGTCACGAATGGTTTTGTTGTCCTCAATTTTCCATACCGAGTAGTCGGGTTCCTCGGCCCCGCTGATGTGTCGACCGTTGTAGGACGCGAAGGCGTGAACCAAAGCCTCAACTGTTGGAGCGGGGACCTCTAGGTCGGTATAACGACTGACATCGACTGTTATTCCGTCGGGGATCGACAGGTTCTGCTGGGCACTAGTCAAGGGCGGATATTCGAAGTCCGAAAACATTCGCGACTCACACTCGGTACCACCTGCATGAACGGTGACTAGGTCGACGTCGACCGTTGCTCTGGGTCCTTGCAAACTTGGAAGTTCGGCTTGATAAGAACCATTGTTGGATATTGGCACCTCGACTTGCTGATACCACAGCAATCCGAAGCCGCCGTTGTGGTGGTTTCTGTGGTCGTCCGAGCTGACACCGGACGGTCGGGTCCGTAGGTACATCTTGGACAACTCAGGTTCTTCTTCGAACTCCCAGACAACTTCAGTCCCGTCGGCTGTAGCTGTGTAGGCAAGCGGGGCGGTCGCTGAGGCGCACGCTATGGGTACTGCTTGAGGCGTGGTCGTGGTGGGCGTAGCTGAGTTAGCCGCTCCGATTGAAATGCAGGCTCCGCCGGTTTCGGCTTGGCCTTGGTCACCTGCTCCGATACAGATTCCCTGTTCAGGGACGTTTAATTCAAAACTTAAACTGAAGTCACCTCCTGATGGCATACCCATTTGGAAGTTTGAGAGGTCACAGGTAGCCAGACCGGTTCGAGCCAGCGTGGCTAAATCATTTGCTGTGCAGACCAGAACGAAAACGGGAGCACCGGCCCAGCCTTGTCCCTCAACATTTAAAGTCCACCGACCTGGTTCAGACACGGTTGCGGCAAATTGTCCATCTGGGGACACAACAAGGTCAACAGATCCCTTATTGGTGTCAGTTGCTGTTTGGGTTGCCGGAGCTTGCGTGGTCGTGGGTGCCGCTGGGGCAGTGGTGACGGGTGGGGCCGCAGTTGTTGACGTCGTCGGCACCGGAGCACTAGTGGTTTCCGAAGCAACGGACCCAGACGTGGTCGGTGTGCTTGTGGTCGACTCTCCCCCACCACAAGCCGACAAAAACAACAAAACAGCAGCGAACCCTATGCGAAATCTCATAAACCCAAACTACGCGAGATTGCTTGGTCGTTCACGAGGCGTAGTTTTCGCGTAACCGGTTCTTCAAGATTTTGCCCAACTCGTTTTTGGGCATCGCTTCGGCGAACTCGACGCGGCGGGGCACTTTGTATCCACCGATCAGCCCACGACAGTGGTCGATGACTGCTTCAGCTTCGAGAGCTGTTTCGGGCTTTGCAACAATGACAGCGGTGACAAGTTGACCTAAGCGTTCGTCGGGGATTCCGATGACTGCGCATTCATGAATGTCTGGATGTTGATACAGCGCTGTTTCTACCTCTGACGAATAGACATTTTCGCCGCCAGTGATGATGAGGTCTTTTTCTCGGTCCACGAGGTACACGTATCCGTCTTCGTCGATTCGCGCGATGTCGCCTGTGCGTAGCCATCCGTTCTGCAATGCAGCGGCGGTTTCCTCAGGCAGATTGAGGTAACCCTTGGTGATATTCGGTCCTCTGGCCAGAAGTACTCCTGTTTCCCCTGAGGGAAGCGTGTTCCCATCAAGGTCAATCACCTTGAGATCGACAAGACAGTTCGGTCGGCCTACTGAAGCGAGTAGTGGAGAATCGTCTTGAATTGCCTGCCGGAATTCTTCGGGATCGAAAACGGTCAGATCGGGGGAAGTTTCGGTGAGGCCGTAACAGTTGAACAGCAACGTGTGTGGGAAGCCCTCCGCTGTTCTTCTTATCCACGCTGGGTCCATGGGTGACGCTCCGAATCCCATCATTCGAAGCGACCGCGTATCAGCGGACTCCATTGCTGGATCTGTGAGGGTCATCATCAACATGGTTGGTACGGCGATAGTCATGGTGACTTGTTGATCGCTGATCGCGTTCAGGAATCCTCCTGGGGAGAACATCGGCAGGTAGGTGTGGGTTGCGCCGATCAGCATCCAGCCGGTCGCCAACAAGTCAGCTGAGTGGAACATGGGTGCTAAATGTAAGTACGTGTCGTCGGGTTGACCTCGAGTCGCCAAAGTGAACGCTGATGCACACGAAATGATGTTGGAGTGACTTAGACGCACTCCTTTGCTTCGTCCAGTAGTGCCACCCGTATATAAAATGAGAGCGTCATCGTCAGGGGATACCTCTACTACATCGACATCTTGGGCAGCGTGGAAGAGTTGCTCATAGCTGTCCAGCTCATTGTCGTGTGACCCTGTGAGGTTAATTAATTTGTTGCGCCAGGGCAGCAGCTCGATGGAGTTGAAAGTCTCGATGAAGTCGTTTTCGACGAAAATCGCTTCGCAGGTCGAATCTTGCAGAATGTGGGCTATTTCTGGAGGCGCTAATCGCCAGTTGATCGGTACTGCGACCACCCCTGCGTGGAACGCTCCCCACTTAAGTTCATCGAACAGCGCCGAGTTACGTGCATAAATAGCGACCCGTTGACCTGGATTGACACCTAGCTCTTGCAGCATTCCTGCGGCTACGGAGATTCGGGAACTGAAGTCTCGCCAGCTAAGGGACTGTGACCCCTCAACGACCGCTGTTCGGTTGCCGTAGTGGCGACCGATGCGGCTCATCTCCTCCCCTAACGTGAGCATCATCGACAAAGGCCATTTCTTGTTGGAACTAGGAAGGTGATTGTCATCTCCGCGTGGGTGGGGGGTCACCTTTGTACAAGTTCTTGACCCCACCTTCGAAGTACGACTCCGCTGCCGCGTCTTTGAAACGAGCTGATGCTTCGTACTCTTCTATGGGATATTCGTCGTGTTCCGCAACAACTCGAATTTCGGTGACATCACGGATATCTAGTCCTAAGCGTTCAGCTATTTCGGCATCCGACAAACCACGTTTGCGCGATCCGTCGTCGGGAAGAAATTCGTTGATGTCAACCTGGTAGGAGTTCGTCAACGCTACGACTTCTTTTCGATAGCGTTCATACAGGTCAGGGTCCACTACATGGAAACCGTTGATCTCTCCGCGTTCGGTCGGTTTGGTCATTGAAGCGCTCGCTCTTTTGACCCCACCGGGCAGGCCCGAATGCACTCAAAGCATTGACCTTGACTGACTCCTGAATAGGTGATCGACCACATGGTTCGGGTAAAGAAGCTGCCGTACAGGATCATCTTTCGCTTTCGGGCATCAGGTTCGTCTAGGGCTCGTTCGAGCGCGGCCTGGTAACCCGGGGTCCAGTAGTGGTACACCCGATCTCGGCATCGCTCAGCGTCATATCGTCTATTAATGATGAGTCCCTGCTCTATTTCCCCGCCGAGGCAACCGCCGTCGTCGATCGGGCAGACAGCCATACATGGAGTTGTTCCTTGTTCTTCCCACATGTCAACACATTGAGGCGCTGGGCACGCTGCTTCTTCAAGGGGTCCGTCGGCTGGTAGTGGCAGAGTTGTGAGAATGACAGTCAGGTAAAGGAACCCGTGGGTCGGGTCGAGAATCGGGCCAGCTAGGCTTGCGGTACCCGCTCCGGCGACTACAGCAGCAGCTTTGAAATCAAGAAACGCTTTGTCGTCCTGATCTGTCGCAGTTGGAACGTTCATGGCGTAATAGCCGTACGTTTCTTCTATGTGTCGGGCCACGGCGCTACCCAACGCAGTCATGCGGTCCGCTGTGCCAGTAGTTTCCATAACTTCGACACGATCGCTTTGCCATTCAGCTGCGCGTGGTGCCGCTCCGCCAAGAACAATCATGGACTTCGCATCCTTGAGTAAATCAGAAGGACGAAGCCCGGGTTCAGCCGCTTCGAGAAGCGCCGGGTCACCCACCCGTGCCACCTCCGCGCCTCGTTTACGAGCCATATCCAACAGACCCGACTTAATTGATAGCCAGTCAAGTTCTTCCATTACATCAACTTTCTTCGATAACGCCCCACAGGGCAGACCCGCATGCACTCAAAGCACTGAGAAACACTTTCTTTGTATCGACCAATAGACGACATGTTTCTTCTGAAATCATCTGAGTAAATCAGGTCCCGTCGTTGATCTGCGTCATCGATCCCAGTCAGTATTTCGACCTGCTTTATGTGGCCACGAATTCCAAAGTTCATGGCTCGAGTAGAGCAGCGTTCCCGGTCAAAGAAACTGCTCGTGATCTCTCCGTCCTCAATGGTCGCGTCGATACAGCCACCTTCGTCAGCGGGGCAGACCGCCATGCAGGGTGTCTTGCCTTCCATTTCGTACATGCGGACACAAGATCTGGCTGGACAAACATTCTCTTCGAGTTGATGGTCAGGAGTGAGACGCATCGTTGTTATTGCCGCGGCAAAGAACATCAACCCGTATGTGGGGTTGAGGATGATGTTCGCTGCAATGGATCTTGTCCCAAGGCCTGCAAGAACAGCGGCAAGCATCATGCTCAGAGGCGGCTGCTGACCCGAGGTCGGTAGTGCTGGCGCTTGCATCGCGAGATAGCCGTGCGTCCGTTCGATGTACTCGGCGACAACAATCGACGACACATTTTCTCTGAAGTCATAGCCGGTGATCTCCATCAGACGCCTATTTGGACTCTGCCATGCTGCATTTGTTGGACCTAGCGACGCGCAGACGACAACGCTTTGCGCTCCCGGAAGAAAATCTTCGGGGCGGTGGCCCACTGGGACGTACTCGTTAAACGCATCCGCCGCTGCGACTCCGACAAGGGTGGACCCCGCGTTGATACCGACTTGTTTGATCGCGTTTGTTATGGCTTCGAGGTTGTCTGGTTCGGTTTCCTCAACGTCACCTACAACCGCAGTCACGAATCCCCTCGCATCGTGTCCCCTCCAGGCGCACAACTTGTACGTACCTCGTTAACGAGGATATTACCCAGTCGGCCATTTCGTTGCCGTGACCCGTTGCTGGTATGGGTGACCTTTTCTTGGTGCTCTAGTTTGTTCGCCCATAAAAGGTTTCGAGAGCTGAAGTGGATAGGCCAATACCTGGCTGATCGTTGTAAGCAAACACAGCGAGAATTCGGGTCACAGAACCGCGCGTTGGTGTCACACGATGCAGGGCATTTCGTCCGCGAAATAGAACCAGGTCACCGGGGTGGAAACTCAACTCTGAAGGGTCTTCGTGTTCATCCAAAACGGCATCAACTCTGTCAAAAGCCATCTCTCCGCTATCGGCATCTCGCACGTCCGGCACATATTGGAATATTCCTCCGCCTTCGGGGGCTTGTAGGAGCGTTGTGACCGCGAAAGAGGAGTTATCGAAATGCCAACCCAGTTCACGTCCCTCTGGGGCGAAATGAACATTGATCGACGATAGATCGTCGTCGTACGGAAATATGTTGCGGACGTTGAGCAGCGAACAAAGGAAGTCCTGAAAGGCGCTGTCTCCGTACACGTCCCGCAAAGGAGACTCTTGGGGAATTTGGTCATCGGCGATCAGACCTTTACTGCTCAGTATCTGCCGATTAAGAGGATGATCTTGGGTCATATCTGGACTTGGTTCTGTGAGGTACACGTTGTGGGTGGAGTGAGCAAAGAACGCGTCTGCTTCTCGTTGGGTCGACTGATCGACAACGCTGGTGACGAACTCATCGGTGAAGAAACCTGCAAGGACTAAAGCTCCCGCAGCGTTGAATTTTTTTGTTTGGTCGCGTCGATACCCGACATCATCGATGGGATGGCGCTTCTGGTCGATCCATTTGTCGATGTGGGACCCCGAGTTCATTGCGATAGGACGCTATCGGCAAATAGTCAGACCAATTGCGCGGTGGACGTGCATGTTCGCTGACTATTCCCTATCTCCTTCCGGGCAGCGGTCAATGCCCTCGAAGCGGTCGGCCAGCATGTTGTAGAACCGATGCAAAGGCTCTTCAAGGGTCGGTGAGAGGCGACCCCCCGAGAATCGTCCGCGATCGATTCCTCGTTGGGCTTTTTCGCAGATCTCTATGTCTTGATTGTTCACCAGAAGCCAAAAATCGGTCAGTTTCTTCAAATCCTCGCTGTCCGGTTCGTGAGGGGTGGACCAACTTATGTGTTCGCGGCTTTGTCCTGCTTGAGTCGGTTCGAGAATGAAGGTGCATGCGTGGTTGGGAAGCAATGTCCGCATCACATTGGGAAACAACGCTATGTGGCGCCCGCTGTGGGCGTCAGATGGGGACAA
>JASMKJ010000067.1 GCA_030749275.1 Acidimicrobiales bacterium | reverse complement strand
TCTGTCCATTCCCATTGCAGCTAGAACGTGTGAAGGGTCCATGGCACCTGAAGCGCATGAAGCTGCCGCTGACGCCATGATCTCGTACCGTTCCAGCAGAACCAGTAGAGCCTCACTTTCAATACCTTCGATGACTACCTGCAAGATGCCCGCAGCCCTGTGAGCTTGCGGGACAGTTCCGTAGCAACCGGGTATCGCCGCTGTAAGACCTTCTGCTAACCGAGAGGAGAGCACCTCCAGCCTTTCAATCTCGCTCTTTCGTGACTCGTCGAGGCATTGGATAGCAGCTCCAAAGGCGACTATCCCGGCCGTATTGTGGGTCCCACTTCTTCGTTCCGCTTCTTGCCCACCGCCAAGCAGCTGCGGGACTAAATTAACCTCGTTTCGGATCGCTAGAACACCAACTCCTTTGGGCGCGCCAAATTTGTGGCCGCTAAGCGACATCATGTCAGCACGCTGGGCAGCTTTGGCGATATCCAGCCAATTGACTGCTTGAACTGCGTCCGTATGGAGCAGCGCTTGGGGCGCCCATTGGTCGCGTAGTTCTGCTATTGGCTCAAGGTCAATCATCCTGCCCGACTCGTTGTTGACCAACATGACCGACAGAACCGAAACCTCCTCATCGAGCAAGGTCTCAAGGTGTTCAAGATCTACGTCGCCTTCAGCGGTGACTTTCGCGAAGCGCCCTCTGCAAGATTGCACTGGATATAGCACCGCGTGATGCTCAGTTTCAGGACAAATAGCCGTGCCCTGAGGACCACACACCCCGCGGATCGCAAGATTGTCAGATTCAGTGCCTCCGCTTGTAAAGACGATCCCATGTGGATCAAAACCCAGCGACGTCGCACACATCTCTCGCGCGTCGTCGATAGCTGCTCTAGACGCGCGCGCCATTCGGTGAGCACCGGATGGGTTACCGAAATGATCGGTCAGATACGGCATCATCGAATCGATGACTAACTGCCTAACCGGAGTTGAAGCTGCACAATCGAGATATGCCGAGCGATTTAACTTCGCGGTCTCCATCACCCCAAGGCTAGGCCCCAAATAAAGTGAGCGACATGGAGCTGTCAAATTCGGTGAACTATCTCTGTTCAACTTACGGAGATGCCTTCGCCGACGTTTACGACGATTGGTATCAGCAGGTGACAGATGTCGACGGGACAGTTGACTTGATCAGCGACTTGTCTGGTGGCCTGGAAGTGTTGGAACTTGGTATCGGAACTGGCCGTTTAGCGCTACCGATTGCTAGTAAAGGTGTCCCCATTTCGGGGGTCGACGCTTCGCCCGAAATGCTCAAACGACTTACTGCACGTGACTCCGAGGGGCTCGTGCGCCCTCACCTTGCGAATATGGCAGAGTGGTTACCCCCTGGGCCTTACAAGGTAATTTTCTGTGCCTACAACACTTTCTTCAACTTGGTAGGAGACGACGACCAGGAGAGATGTCTGAGCCTCGTCAGCGACCGCTTGAGCCCAGATGGCTTATTCATCATTGAGGCCTTTGTCCCATCTAACTACTCCGATCTGCCAACCCGGGGTGTTGAGTCGCGTCATTTGTCCGATGGGACTGTGCTGAACATAACTATCCGAGAAAAGATGTCCGGGATGGTCCGAGGTCAAAGCGTTCAGTTCGGGGACAACGGCGTCGTCCTCAGACCTTGGAGGATACGAATCAAAACCCCCGACGAATTGGACCAAATGGCGGCCGTCCATGGTCTCAAGCTGCTTGAACGATGGCAGGACTGGACCCAAAGCACGTTTACCAGCAGCAGCGATCATCACATATCGGTCTACGCTTCAACTAATTCCTAGTTTCAGTTTGACCTTATGGAGGCACGTGTAGATGGAGATTCGAGTCGTGATAGATCTCCCCGCGACTCCGTCCGAAGTTTGGACTTATTTACGCGACGTCACCAAACACAGCGAATGGATGACGGATGCGTTGAGCGTTGAAATCACTTCAGAAACGACGGA
Source organism: Acidimicrobiales bacterium (assembly GCA_030749275.1). Classification (GTDB taxonomy): domain Bacteria; phylum Actinomycetota; class Acidimicrobiia; order Acidimicrobiales; family Poriferisodalaceae; genus UBA6944. The sequence goes on along the minus strand of JASMKJ010000067.1, from coordinate 3,870 downwards.
AGGTCCTGGGCTTACCTTCGATTGTCTTACAGCAGTTGGTCCTTTCCGACTTCGAGACCGGATGGAGGTCGTGGAATGGGACCCCGAGAGTGTGATGGGCGTCAAGCATTCGGGAATTGTGACCGGAACCGGTCGGTTCACGCTGTCGGCGTTTTCTGGAGGTACTCGATTCAGCTGGCACGAATCGATCGAGTTACCGCTGCGCTTCGCCGGCAAACTCGGCGAGAGTGTGGCCAAACCAATCCTGACAACGATCTGGCGTCGCAACCTCAGAGCTCTTCGAAAGCGCATCATCCAACGGCAAGAGGCCGGGACAGGTCTGGAACCCGGAGGATTGATCAGTATTGGTTCAGAGTGGGAACTACACCACTACGGACCGGACCATGTGATCCGGACGGGCACCCACGGCTTGGACTTGTCGCGAGAAGCCGAGGCGTTGGAGATAGTAGGTTCCGCAGGGTTTCCAGCGCCGGAGTTATCCCAGCGGTTGACACCATCTTCCATTGTCATAGAACGCATCGACGGTCCAACGATGCTGGAAGATCTCACCTCACGCCCATGGACACTGAACAGACACGCCAAGAATCTCGCCCGATTACACAAGGCCCTGGGCACTATCGGCGCTCCTTCCAGTTGGGAGGGCGTCAGCGAGGGTGAATCAGTCGTTCATTTAGATCTTCATCCAGGCAATATAAGAATGAATAACGGCACGCCAGTAGTTTTGAACTGGAGCAGGTCAGCACGTGGCTCTTCATCATTCGACGCAGCGGTAACTTACGTCATTCTTCGAACGGCGGAGTCGAGAAACAATCGTCTCGCTCGCTTGTTGATAAGCAGCTTACGAAAGAGATTCGCGAACGTATTCATCAAAGAATTCGGCGCTACAGAAGTCTTGAGTCATGTGCGAGAAGCCGCCGAACTTCGTTTATTGGACACCAATTTGTCCGTTGCTGAAAGGGAAGCGGTATTCGCTCTAGCCCGCGACGAACTCGACTAGTTCGGTCACTCGTCCGCCATATCGATAAGTAGCGCCGCCGCTGCATACGGATCAATGTCACGTTGAACAAGCTGTTCTCGCAGTTTCGCCGCGTCAGACCCGTCCATAACTGCGGCGACGCTACGTTCGAGGCTTCGTTGGACAATTTCCGCCAGCTCGTTTTGTATCCGGATATTACGACGTGCCGTTAGTTCGTCACTCGCCTCCAAGTATGAACGATGTTCGTTTACCGCTTTCCACAACTCGTCCGCACCCGATTGATCAGTGGCTACGGTCATTAGGATCGGTGGTTCCCAATCGCCAAGCGACGACAACTCCAGCATCTGCTGAATGTCTCGACGGGTATCATCCGCTCCTTTCCGATCAGACTTGTTGATCACAAAAATGTCAGCGACCTCCATCAACCCTGCCTTGTTGGCTTGAACAGCGTCTCCCCATCCAGGGTTCACCACAACAATTGTCGTGTCAGCTGCTCCTGCTATGTCAACTTCCACTTGGCCAACGCCCACAGTTTCGATCAACACCCAAGGCCAGCCCAACGCATCAAGAACACGGACTGCTTGAGGCGTGGCGAGACTTAGGCCACCTAAATGACCTCTGGTAGCCATCGACCGAATATAGATTCCCTCATCGGTCACGTGATCTTGCATCCGGACCCTGTCACCGAGGATCGCTCCTCCGGTAAATGGCGATGACGGATCAACTGCCAAAATCGCTAAGCGCTGATCTTCGGCGCGGACAACAGATGCAAGAACCGAAGTAAGACTTGATTTACCTGATCCAGGCGCCCCGGTCATTCCGATCGTGTATGCATTACCAACTTGGGGAAATATGTGGGATCCGACCTGTCGGGCCTCATTACCGCCGCGCTCCACTAGGGACATGAGCCTGGCAAGCGCAAGACGCTGCCCCTCACGTGCTGCCTGAAATAAGGCGACGGGATCTGTGCTTAGCCGGTTCATTGAGGATGGTCGGTTAGCGGGCAACGACTCAAGCCCGCGTGACTTGGGCACCAACCGACGCGAGCTTACCCGCCAAATCTTCGTATCCCCGATCGACATGATGTGCGTCTGAAATAACTGTCTGTCCGTCAGCCGCTAGACCTGCAATCACCAAGGCCGCTCCAGCTCTAATGTCGTGTGCTCGAACAGGAGCTCCTGAAAGTCGTTCGACTCCGCGCACGACAGCATGTCTGCCTTCTGCTCGAATCTCGGCCCCCATTCGCACCAACTCGTCGATATATCGAAACCGTCCAGCAAAAATATTTTCCGTAACCATTCCGGCGCCTTGGGAGACACAAAGCGCCGTCACTAGGAACGGCTTGTAGTCCGTGGCCAGACCCGGGTAGGGCAACGTTGAAATGTCTACAGCTTTTAGACGGTCAAGGACTTTGGCTTCAAGCCCCGAATCGTTCTCTTGGCAGGCCATCCCCATTTCTTCGAGTTTGCGCAACAACATCTCCATGTGGTCGGGGCGAGCGCCTTGTAGCTGCAGTTCCCCTCCACAGACCGCTAACGCGGCTAGATACGTCGCTGCTTCAATCCGATCAGCTATCACTTCGTAAGTCACGGGACGTAGGGCCGTAACACCTTCGATGCGAAGTCGAGAGGTACCGATCCCGTCGATTACAGCGCCCATCTTTAAAAGGAAGTTAGCTAGATCTCCAATTTCGGGCTCTCGAGCCGCATTTTCGATCACTGTCGTACCTTCAGCCAATACAGCGGCCATCATTAGATTCTCGGTCGCTCCCACCGATGGAAACTCCAAGAACACCTCTGTGCCCAATAGCCGTTCCGCTCGGCCATTGATGTCTCCGTGTTCGTAGGAGAATGTGGCTCCGAGTTGTTCAAGGCCTTGCAAGTGCATATCAATAGGACGAGATCCAAAGTCATCTCCGCCTGGCATCGCCACTTTTGCCCGACCAATTCTGGACAGCAACGGTCCTAAAACCGCGATGGACGCTCGCATCCGCTCCACAAGGCTGTATGGCGCAACGGGATCAATTTCGGCTGGCACATCAATATCGATCCGGTGTCCCTTCCGTTGGACTCGGACCCCCATCGCCTCAAGCAATTCGATCATGATCGCTACGTCGGTGATTTCTGGAACGTTGAGCAGAGAAGTTGAACCCTCAGCCAACAGCGAAGCAGCCATCAGTTTCAGAGCGCTATTCTTCGCTCCGCCAACGCGGACCTCACCATTTAAAGGTCCACTTCCCTGAACAAGGAATTTATCCACCCCTCCAGTATGTTCATCGAAGTGGCAAAGGACACATCACTCTTGTGGCTCATTTAGAAATTACTCACCGGGTCGATGATGAAGGGCTGAGACGCGTTCGCTCTCCTAGAACCGATTTGGTGTGTGAAAAGGAATCGGGAGACGACCTATTTTCCTTAGTTGACGGGCCTTTCGAGTTCTATGAAAGGTCCCTCGTCGTTGAATCAGGGCCAAACTGCCATCTCGTCACCGAACGAATCGACTACCAGCTATCTATTCCGTGGTTCGGCCTTTTCTTCCGCTGGCCTGTCCGTCACGCTCTCCGAAACCGTCGAGACGATGCCACGACACCATTTTGGGCACCTCCTGACCATCTAGGTAAGCGAGCGACACATGTTTTCGCCACCTTGTGCGCCATTGCTGTTCTTTCAGGATTCCTCTCCAATGCTCCAGCCGAAACACATACCTACGCTGCCGACGAGTTCATGGTGGACCAGCTGAGCCAGGGATTTCTCGGTGCCGTTGTCCGCGTAGGTACTTTGCTCGCAATCGGCTTCGCTATTTTGGCCGACCGTCACGGTCGCAGAAAATTGTTGACTCTAGCTATTGCGTTCGGAATCGCATTTTCTTGTGCTGCCGCATTGGCCCCTTCGATC
>JASMKJ010000066.1 GCA_030749275.1 Acidimicrobiales bacterium | reverse complement strand
CCGGAGGTGTCATTACCGACGACGTCATCCGTTCCCTCTGTTTGTCTCAACGGTTGTTAGGTACCCGAGAAATTGTTCTGTTGCATCACACCGACTGTGGACTTCAGCAAGTGAGTGAGGATCAATTCAAAGCAGAACTTGAAGCGGAACTCGGTATCAAACCTCGCTGGTCTCTTGAACCATTTGATGATCCGTACAGCGACACGTTGCAATCAATGCAGCGTTTAGTCGTCACCCCGTTTGTTGATGCGAGCTATCTACGGGGGTTTGTGTACGACGTGACGGACGGACGAATCCGGGAAGTGACACAAGCGCGTTAAACCCGATAAGAGTACCGTCTCGATTAGATGACCCTTTGAGAGGTCTGTGTGAACTCCCCCGATAATCGCCGTTCCCTTTTGCCGCTGTATGTGTGCGGGATTCTTGGACCATTTGGGGGAACTGTCTTGTCACCAATGATCCCTGAACTCCGGGAGTCGTTCGACACAAGTACAGCGACAATTGCATGGGGGATCGGTGCTTTCTTCTTCCCCTTCGCGGCACTGCTACTGGTTTCGGGAACGCTCGGGGAAAAGTGGGGCCGTGAAAGAACCGTGAGAACCGCCGTGGTCCTATATGCCCTGGCGTCTCTCATGTGCGCGACTGGGTCCTCCTTGTGGGTTTTCTTCGGAGGTCGAGCTGCACAAGGCACATTCAACGCCTTTATGACGCCGTTGCTGATAGCGACCCTGACCGATCTCACGCCAAAGGACCGAATCGGTAGAGCGATAGGGACGTACGCGGCCTTTCAAGCGGTTGGGGGAGTCCTGGGGATGCTTGTGGGTGGTGTCGCCGCCGACGTGGGGTGGAGATGGGCCTTTGTTGTTGTTGCTCTAGTCGCGTTAACGATGTCTCTGGTTCTTCCGAAAGCTCCAACGTCTGACCGAGCGGCGATACCTGGAATGCGGTCAGTTGTGAATCGAAGAATGCTCATGCTGGGTCTCGTAGCGCTTACTCAAGCCATCGGCCCGGGTGGGGTTCAGCTTCTTGTGGCGCTTGTGGGTAGAGACGTTCTCAATTTGTCCGGATCTGCTACCGGTGCGCTTCTCATCACGGGGTCGCTAACAGCCGCATTTCTAACGCCGTTGTGGGGGGCGCTCATCGACCGGATAGGAGCAAAACGAGGAACGGTTCTGGCTTTGGTGTTGTCGATAGCGGGAGCGTTGGTATTGTCGCAAACGAAAACAACGCTGGCCTTGGTGCTGGCCTGGGCCGTTGTCGGGGCGGTGATCCAGTGCGTGTCTACCGGATTTCAGATGCTCGCGGCCACCGGAGTGCCCGGGAACAGAGGGGGAGGCATCTCTTTCGTGTTGTCGCACCGTTTTCTGGGGCATGCCATCGGACCACTGTTGTGGGTACCGGTTTTCGAAAACAACATCTCGGTGGCCTATGTCGGGGCAGCGTTGGTTGGGTTGCTATCGGTAGCGTTTGTCTACGCGGCGCAACATGACACCCTGGCCTCGGTTGGGATGGACTGACCTACCGACTTGGAAGCCAGTCAGCGATGGCTTGGCCAATCTCGTTGGGACTGTCTTCTTGAATGAAGTGAGAACCTCGAACAGTTACTTCCGTCTGGTTGGGCCATGTTCGACAAAACTCTCGTTGCGGGCCGGTCAAAATTGAGCCTGGATCGGCGTTCACAAACAACTTGGGCAGATCTGAGCCGCTTAACCACTGGGCGTACTCTTCAACGATCGCCACGACATCTGGTGGCTCACCTTCTATGGGGATCTCTGTTGGCCAAGTGAGAGTGGGCCGACGATGCGGTGGGTCAAGAAACGGTTCGCGGTAAACGACCATTTCTTCTTCGGTGAGACCTCGAAGAACGGCGCTGGGCAGGACTCTTTCAACAAAAATATTTTTCTCGATAACCATTTCTTCACCGGCAGGGGAGCGGAAACCTTGGAACACCCTGCGGCCTCCCTCATCGAAGTTCTCCCACTCAATGGGTGTAACAATCGCCTCCATATACGCGATTCCCGCCACGCGATCTTGATGACGGTAAGCCCAATCGAACCCGAGAGCTGAACCCCAGTCATGAATGACGAACGTCACATGATCCCCGAGATCCAGTTGATCCAACAAACCGTCAAGGTACTCGCGGTGATCAACGAATCGGTAAGTCCCTGGGCTGACGTCGTCAAGCTTGTCGGAGTCGCCTTGACCGATGAGATCCGGGGCAATGCACCGAGCGTTTGTTGATACGTGAGGCATGATGTTGCGCCACAGATACGACGACGTCGGATTGCCATGCAAGAACACGACCGGGTCTCCTTCACCCACCTCGTGATAAGCCATCTGTTTCCCTAAGACCGTCTTGTATTGCTTAGAAAGTCGTTCAGTGGAAAAAGGCGCGTCAGACATAGTCACTTCTTTTCTCTCAAGGGCTGTCTCTTTCCTACACCAGACGCGCACCAGTTGTCACAAATTCCGAATGGAACTGCTACTTCTCGATCGACGGTTTGATCTGTAGCTAAGGCGAACTAAATGTTGATAGGCCAGTAGCGATGTCGGCTTCGATGACAACAGGTGACTGAATGATGGCGCTGAGCCATTCGGGTCGACCTAGCGACGCTACGACGATTGCGGTGTCGAGATCGGCCAGGGCGTTGATTTGGCGCAGGTGGTCCGCGGCATACTCAGGGGGACGAACATCGGATGCCAACTCAAGTAGGGCCCAAGGATCCGGTGTGCTCCCGTCAAGGTCCGACGGCTGGACATGCAGCAGTTGGGGAGAAGTGGGTTTGCCACCGCCGCCGTCCAAACCCGGACCGTCAGAGACAATGAGACCGTTGATTTCTTTGGGGCGAGAACCAAATAACAGAAGACCCACGTAGCCGCCGAGACCGAAACCCATCACAGTTAGGGGACCAATTTCAGCTAGAACGGCATCGGCATCAGACATCAACGCTTCGCAGGTGTAGCCCCCTCCCAGAGGAACGCTGGAAGCCCCGTGTCCCGTGAAATCCAAAGCGAAAATAGGTCCCGCCCATTGTTGGAGA
>JASMKJ010000065.1 GCA_030749275.1 Acidimicrobiales bacterium | reverse complement strand
CCTACTGTTGGAGGAAGGGGACAACTGTGGAAATCAGCGTGACCGTAAACGGTGCTAACCGTATGAGCGAAGTCGAACCTCGAACTTTGCTGGTCTACTACTTGCGCGATGAACTTGGGCTTACCGGTACGAATGTGGGATGTGACACCTCTTCTTGCGGGGCGTGCACTGTTCACGTCAACGGCGAGTCAGTTAAGTCCTGCACAATGCTGGCTGTCCAGGCCGACGGACAGGACGTGACAACGATAGAGGGTCTTGCTCCTTCGGCGGATCAGCTCCACCCGATGCAGGAAAGCTTCCAAGACAACCATGGCCTTCAATGCGGCTATTGCACGCCCGGTATGGTCATGGCTGCCTGCTCGCTACTCGAAGAAAATTCTGCGCCAACTGAAGCCGAGGTACGTGAAGGCCTTGAAGGAAACCTTTGCAGGTGTACCGGCTACCACAACATCGTTAAAGCGGTCCTGGCCTGTAGTGGCCAGGACGTGAGTTGAAAGGCCGAGTAAATGATTCCAGCAGCCTTTGACTACAAGAAAGCTGATTCAGCGGAGGAAGCGATTGCTCTCGTCGCTGAATATGGCGATGAAGCCAAGTTCCTCGCGGGCGGGCATTCCCTACTCCCCATGATGAAGCTACGACTGGCGGTTCCGAGCGTCTTGGTCGACATCGGAGGCGTCGAAGATTTGAGCTACATCGACGACCGCGACGACCACATAGCCGTAGGTGCCCTTGCCAAGCATCGCAGTCTTGAAACAAACGATCTACTTATTTCAGAATGCCCTTTGCTTGCCCACGTAGCGAGCAAAGTCGGTGATCCCCAAGTCAGACACCGAGGCACACTCGGTGGCTCACTTGCTCACTCAGATCCGGCATCAGATCTCCCGGCGGCCGTTTTGGCGTTGGGAGGTTCACTTGTGGCTCAAGGACCGAACGGTGCGCGAGAGATTGCGGCAGCGGATTTCTTCACCGGATACTTCGAATCGGCCCTTTCAGAGGACGAAATGCTTACCGAAGTAAGAATTCCCAAAGCTCCGGGAGCAACTTGGAACTATCAAAAGTTCAATCGCCGAGCACAGGATTGGGCGATTGTTGGAGTGGCCGCGGTCGAAGTCCAAGGCGTAACCCAGGTTTCGCTTGTGAATATGGGTTCGACACCACTTCGCGCTTCGGGCGTTGAGGCAGCACTAGCTGGCGGCGCCTCGGCCGCGGAAGCCGCGGAAGCGGCTGCTCAGGGAACCGAACCCCCGACAGACCTCAATGCGTCACCCGAGTACCGAACTCATTTAGCTCAGGTCCTCACCCGAAGAGCCCTAGAAGCCAGCGGAGTTTCGTAACCGGGAAGCGCCAACGCCACGGAACCCGTTCCGGCCGTTAGGCATCAATTGGGAAATCGGCAACGTTAATCAAGAAGTCCCGATGCCTGACCACCATCGATTAGTAAACCCGTGCCCGTAATGAACTTGGCTTGTTCTGAGCAAAGGAAAGCAACCGCGGCCCCAAAGTCGTCGGGATCGCCGGTGATGCGAGCTGGAACAGTAGAGGCAGCTGTTTCTCTATCGGGAACAATCTTTGCAACCCTGTCAGTCCAATGAGTTCCTGGTTGGGCTGAGTTGATAGTGACTCCATCAGCGGCAACTTCACGCGCCGTAATCTTCAGAAAGCTGGTGAGACCTGCCCGAGCAACGGAACTCGCCATCAAATATTCAATTGGTTGTTTCACGCCCACGCTGGTTATGGCACAGACCCTGCCCCAACCGCGATCGCGCATCGCGGGGATTGCCGACCGACACATCTCGATCATGGCTCTGCAGTTCATGTCAAAGGCCGTTTGATACGAGTCCAGATCGGTGTTCTCAAAGGTTCCCGGCGGTGGGCCGCCAGCGTTCGTCACCAAAATGTCCAGTTGCCCCAGTTCAGCAGTTGCCTGCTCGACGAATTCGCGCCCTGAACTCGGAGTTGATAGATCCGCCTCAAGAGTTATGACGTCTCCACCAATAGCGGTTGCAGCTTCACTGAGTTTGGCGGCGTCTCGTCCGCAAATCGCGACCCGAACTCCTTCGGCTGTAAGGGCCTTGGCAGCCCCAAGCCCGAGGCCTGCTGAGCCCGCTGCGACGGCCGCAGTTCGTCCACTGATGCCAAGATCCATTTTCAAATCCCTTCTAATCCTTGGCGGCAAGATATCTCCAAACCGACGGGTTGTGCTGAATGAAGCGTCATTAGGGGCTAAATCCCTCATAGCCCGTATTCTGTTTGACGCATGTTTAACTTTCCTGACTCCCCGGCTGCAGTCTCGGCAGCATTGAACGACCACCAGTACTTGACCGATGACGGGCTCTCCACCGTCGTCTATCTGGCCATCACGATGCAACGACCTTTGTTCCTTGAAGGTGATGCAGGAGTCGGAAAGACAGAACTGGCCAAAGTTTTGGCTGCTTGGACTGGGGGAGACTTAATCCGACTCCAATGCTACGAAGGGATAGACGCGTCCCAAGCCCTCTACGAATGGGACTACACGCGCCAGCTGCTCCATCTCAGAACAGCGGAGGCTTCCGGTCGCGCTGAGAGCGATTCCCAGGCAGTGGAAGATGAGTTGTACTCAGAACGATTTCTTATTCGTAGACCATTGCTTCAGGCAATCGACTACGCCGGAGAGCACAAACCGGTTCTCCTCATTGACGAAGTAGATAGGGCAGACGACGAGTTTGAGGCGTTTTTGCTGGAAATTCTCTCAGATCACACGGTAACAATCCCCGAACTTGGAACCTTTGGTGGCGACAAAGTGCCACTCGTTGTTGTGACATCCAACCGAACACGAGATGTACATGATGCCCTCAAGAGACGTTGTCTGTACCACTGGGTCGATCATCCGGACCTTGAGCGCGAAGTCAAGATAATCCGGCTCAAGGCCCCGGAAGTCGAT
>JASMKJ010000064.1 GCA_030749275.1 Acidimicrobiales bacterium | reverse complement strand
GCCACGGAGCAGCCCAAGGTTGCCACGAAGCGCTATTCACTTTGGGAGAACGTCCAGAACTGCGTTATCCGGTCGCTCAAGATTGGCTACAACAAAATGGATACGAGAGCACGGTCCACTACCTCGTCGAAATGTGTCGACTGGTACGCGACGAAACCGGACTATTGCCTCATGCCAATGCAGGTGCATTGTTCCCAGAAGAGCTCAGAGCGCTTCGTGAGGTAAGTCCGAGTCAAGGAATGATGCTCGAAACCCTCAACGAGGACCTTCTCTGTCATCGAGGCTGCCCCGATAAAGAACCCGAGCGGCGTTTAGCTACTCTTAGGGCCGCAGGGGAACTGGAGATACCTTTCACAACGGGACTGTTGATTGGAATTGGAGAAACAATCCATGACCGGATCAACTCGTTACTGGCAATTCGCGACAGCCACAGATCCTTCGGCCACATCCAAGAAGTCATCATCCAGAACTTCTTGCCCAAAATCGGCACGGCAATGCAAAAGGAACCGCCCTGTCCTCCCGATGAATACCTTCAAGCGATCGCCCTCGCTCGAATTATTCTGCCACCAGAGATTCACCTCCAAGCGCCGCCAAACTTGTCTGACGATTTTGGTGGCCTATTGGATGCCGGCATAGACGACTGGGGAGGGGTTTCACCGGTTACAGCGGACCACGTTAATCCAGAAAGGCCCTGGCCAGATCTGGATCTCTTGCAGGAAGTAACCGAGGGGCGAGGTTTCGCTCTCGCTCCACGGTTAACAGTTCATCCGCAATATGCCCTAGAGCCACATCGTTGGCTAGACCCCACAAACCGGTTCCCTGTATTAGACCGAAGCGATGCAGAAGGTTTAGGCAGAGACGACCCTGGGTCACAAATGCCTGAGAAGACAATGGAGAACCGAGACGCTGGTTCCGGCGCCGATGTCCTTGTTGCCGATGAAGACAGCACCCAGTGGTACTCAGGTGGAGCTAGCTATTCGCCGATAACCCTCGTACCAAACCAGTCCTTCGCGAAAGGAGCCTTGAAAGAGGTATTGGACGGAGTGTTGCGCGGGCAGGAAGTTGGAGCCGATGAAATAGTGACACTTTTCGGTGCACGCGGGCCTGAAGTGGCAGCCGTCGCAGAAGTAGCCGATCAACTTCGTCGCGATGCCGTGGGCGACACGGTTACCTGGGTACACAATCGAAACATCAACTACACCAACGTCTGCACGTTCAAGTGTCGTTTTTGTGGCTTTTCAAAGGGGCCACTGTCCTTGAACCTTAGGGGTACTCCTTACATGCTTACGCTCGGGGACATCCAAGAGCGAGTGATCGAAGCCGCTCAGCTAGGAGCAACCGAGGTCACTCTTCAGGGAGGAATCCACCCGAGTTTCGATGGTGACTACTACATCGACGTCTGCAAAGCCATCCAGGATGTAGTTCCCGACATGCACCTTCATGGGTTCACAGCCTTAGAGGTTATTGAGGGAGCCAAAAGACTGGACCAATCACTCATCGAATATCTTCTGCGGCTCAAGGAAGCAGGATTGAAATCCCTGCCCGGCACAGCGGCAGAGGTCTTGGACGACGAAGTCCGTGACATTCTCTGTCCAGATAAGATCTCCACTGACGAGTGGCTCGAATGTCATGAGGCAGCTCATTCTGTTGGACTTCATTCGAACATCACCATCATGTTTGGTTCAATCGAACAACCGCGTCATTGGGCGAACCACATCGTAAGAACGCGATCTTTACAAAAGCGAACGGGAGGCTTTACTGAATGGATCCCGTTGCCATTTGTGCACATGGCTAGCCCGATCTATTTGCAGAAACAGGCCCGTCGAGGCCCCACTTTTCGAGAAACGCTTCTGATGCATAGCGTCGGGAGAATCGCGTACCACGGCTTAATCGACAACGTCCAGGTTTCGTGGGTCAAGATCGGAGTGGAGGGTGCCAAGCAAATCTTGATGGCGGGAGCCAATGACCTCGGTGGGACACTGATGGATGAAAACATCAGTCGCGCCGCGGGGGCCCAACACGGCCAAGGGCTCGTCGAACGCGATTTCCGGGATATTGCCGAACCCCTTGGGCGGGTCCTGCGTCAGCGCACAACATCCTACGATGAGGCTGACGGACACCCCGTTGTGGTGAACTCAACCACGATGAGCGCTGATAACCCAACAGACAAGAAACTAATACCAGTGACCGCCCTCGGAGATCAGATCTAATCTCGGCGACTTCTACTCGGCCGTTGACGCAACGATCTTCAGAGTGTGGTGGATTCGGGACGATAGCCCACTATCGCCGCGGCTTTATCGACTGATCTGCGCGCTCGCGTCAACCTTTTTTCTATCTCGGGCCGTTGAGCTTTTGTCCCTTCCTGATCAATGGCCAATTGAATAGCTGACATTCCCAAGTCGGCAAGTTCATCAGCTATGCCAAGAAGACGGTCTCGAATATCATCGAGTTGTTCCTGCACTTCATTCACCCTTCCTCATCAGAGTGTCCACAATTTCCAGTGGATGCCTGACCGCGATACCCGCGGAGCGCAGATGCAGCAGGCAACCCGGATTAGCACTCGCGACCTCTTGAGCATTCGTGCGTTCTATCGCTTCGACTTTGCGGTCTCGCACATCAGACGCCATCTCGGAGTGAAGTGTCGCGTAGGCGCCACCAGCACCACAACAAAGGCCGTCATCGTCAACAGGGACCGTTTCGGCGTAGAGGCCTAGCACCTGGTAAACAGCTTCGTGAACGCGTTGCGCGTGGCGTAAATGGCATGGATCTTGGACAGCGATCCGAGGCGGCGTGAGGTCCACCTCAGGAAGATCCTCCACTCGCTGAGCCAGCCATTCATGAACGTCAAATACTCGCTGGCTGAATTTTCGTGCCGACTCGCTACCAAGCAGACGGCCATATTCTTTGAGTTGCGCCCCACAACCTGCAGAATCCACAAGAATTGGGTTATCGCCTGGAAAAGCTTCAATGGTTCTCGCCGCGAGCCTGCGAGCGTCAGGCCCTAGTCCGGCATGAACGTGCAGGGCCCCACAACACACCGCCCTCTTGTCGGGAAAAGCAACAGCCTTTCCTGTTGACTCAATCACCCGCTGAACGGCTCGATGAGTGTCGCGCATCCATGCATCCATGACACATCCAGTAAATAACCAAACGTCGCTACCGCTTGATCTCAGAGGTTTCTGGGTCAAGGGAATGCGTGGAAGACTAAACCTTCGAGGTATCAGGGAAAGCCTCTGCAATATGGCCAGCACCTTGGAAGCTGCTGCGAGAGCACCCTGGGAGCCCAGAAGCCGGTAACCAAGACGTAGCCACCACGGCACATAGTGGGTCTGTGCTGTCAGCGCCTCGCGTGTGGTTTCCATCATCGAGCCGAATTCAACTCCTGCGGGACAAGCAGTTTCACAGCCCCGACATTGGATGCAACTGTCGATGAACTGAATAAATTCTGCATCAACAGCCCCCTCATGGTGAGCCCGTTGCATCAGAGCTATGCGCCCTCTAGGAGAGGACCCTTCCTCTTGAGTCACTCTGTACGTCGGGCAATGGGGAAGACAAAGACCACAAGCAACACACGAGGAGAGATCGTCTGTCGAGATAGGAAGATCGAGTTTGACTTTCGTCATCGGTTCAACACCTGACGACCGGGGTTCAAACGACCGTTGGGGTCGAGTCTTTCTTCGAGTTCTCGCATTAAGGACAGGTTCACCTCAGGAATACTCCGGGAATGAGTGACTTCATTCGTATGGATAATCCCAACACCCACTTCGGCCAAACACGCCAATTTGGAGGATGTGACGTGGCGTTGTAAATCTCTAGGTTCAACTGATAAGCGACCAACCGTGGGGAAAGGTGGCGGGCCAGGAGCTTCCTCAAAGTCAAACGTTGCCGCCTGAGCGGCCACGTCGGAAGCAACCCCCTCGAGACAAACCCACACTTGGAGGCCATTCCATAGAATCGATGAAGGTCGGTAAAGTTTCTTATGGAGTTCGAACGGGTCAAGTGAACCGGTGAACCACTGGGTCGTCTCGGGAATTGGTAGGCATCTCAAGGTGACTTCGGCTATGCAGCCGAATTTCCCTAAGGAACCGACCAACAGTCGGCAAAGGTCATAACCTGAGACATTTTTTACAGTCGGTCCTCCCGAAGAGACGATTCGACCCTTGTGGTCAATGTGGCGTATCTGAAGAACCAGATCCCGAACGTGGCCGTATCGCAAACGACGAAACCCGCTCCGCCCTACGGCGAGCACTCCGCCAACTGTGGCGTTGGCATCCATATCGAACGGGACCATCTGTCCGTGCCGTGCCAGTTCCTCCGATAATTGCCCCAAGGTGGTACCAGCCCCGCAACGAACAGTCATCTCTTCTGGCTCGTGTGCCCAAACTCCCTCCGGTGCTCTCACTTCGCGCGCTTCCGGTTCAGGTAGCCCTCCCACCTGCCAGTGGGTTCTTCCGCCAACTACAGTCACCGGATCGCTCGCGCCAACGTCTTTGGCGAATTGGTCAACTTCTTGTTGCATAGCGTCGCGCTGACTCACACCCAAGCTCCATCTGGCACATGTTGGCCAAAGGAGTCGCTGCAGCGGGACCCAGACGGCAACACCTTCAAGGGGTTCGCCAAGCCGTCGGGGTCAAATGCTTCTCGGACAAGGTCTTGGGTCGCCATGTCATGAGCGCTGAACAGCATGCCCATGTAATCCCTCTTTTCAAGCCCAATTCCGTGTTCTCCGCTCAGCACTCCCCCCGCTTCGATTGATGCAGTAACGATTGCCCTGCCTGCTGCGTGTACACGTTCAAGCACGCCCTTCTCTTTGCTGTCGTAGGCCAAGATTGGATGCAGGTTCCCGTCCCCGGCATGGAAAACATTCACCGCTATCAAGTCATGTGCATCGGCGATTCGGTAGACCTTCTCCAGCACTTCGACCAGTTTGCCGCGCGGTACCACGGTGTCATGGAGGTAATAGTCCGGCTTGATTCGAGCAACAGCACCGAACGCATTTTTTCGACCCTTCCAAAGCAGGTCTCGCTCAGCGTCGTCTGCGGCGACGCGTACGCTACCTACATGATGTCTCGCTGCCACAGCGCGTACCACTTCGATGCCGTGCTCGACTCCCCCGGCCAGACCATCTATCTCAACCAACAGAACTGCATCTGCGTCCGTCGGGTAACCGGCGTTAACGAAGGCCTCAACCATCTCGATGGCTCGTTGGTCCATCATCTCCAGGGCCGCGGGAATTAGTCCAGCAGCGATGATGGCTGACACGG
The DNA here is from genome assembly GCA_030749275.1 of Acidimicrobiales bacterium. Lineage (GTDB taxonomy): Bacteria > Actinomycetota > Acidimicrobiia > Acidimicrobiales > Poriferisodalaceae > UBA6944. The sequence continues at coordinate 2,212 of JASMKJ010000064.1, read as the reverse complement.
TGGCTGCGCCGTCGCGGACATCAGCAAAATCCAAGAGAAGTGTTCGTATCTCAGGTGGGTTAGGGGTCAGTCGAACGGCGACCTTGGTTGCTACACCCATGGTGCCTTCGGAACCAACAAATATGCCGCGCAAATCATAACCTGGCGGCTCCGCTGTCAAGTCCCCCAGCACGGCGATTCGCCCATCCGGCAGCACTACCTCTATGGCGAGGACGTGGGCACTTGTGACCCCATACGCTAAACAGTGCGGTCCACCGCTGTTGTTTGCAACGTTCCCTCCGATCGAACACACTTGCTGACTGGAGGGATCCGGAGCGAAGTGAAAGCCCAAAGGGGAAAGTTCCCGGCTCAAATCTAGATTCAGTACTCCCGGTTCAACCCAAGCGATGCGGTTCTGGAGGTCAACCTCAAGAATCTTGTTCATTTTCGCCGTGGCGATCACCACTGGATCCCCGACTGGCACCGCTCCTCCAGCTAAGCCGGTTCCAGAGCCTCGAGCTAAGAAAGGTCTGTGATGTTTTCTGCAGACCGTCACGATCTGTTGAACTTCCTCTGTATTGACCGGAAGACAAACAATCATTGGGTTGCCTTCAAGGACTGAACCGTCTTTGGAGTAAAGACCAAGTTCGAACTCACCGTCACGCGCCCGGTCACCTAAGAAGGAACGCAATTCACCAAGGAGGTTCTGATCAGCGGACTTATGCACCATGACGAACGTATCGTAGGCTGGGGGTGTGACGAAGCCCTTAATGGCATCAAATCCAGATCGGGAGTGGTTGTCTTACGAAGACCCGAGCGAACATCGGACCTGGCTGTTCGACGTAACCTTTCTCATGAGTAACTGGACGTGTATCTACAACGACGGCTGCCCTGGGGTTACTTCCGAACCCGCTCCTGAAGCCCAACTGGGATGCTGCACTCATGGTGCCTACATCTCTGATGATGACGACCTTCACCATGTCCGAAGCCAGCTCGAACGTTTGACGACACAACTCTGGCAATACAAGGAACTTGCGAGCGAAATGGGTGGGCCATTATGGCAAGACGATGAAGGCTGGTGGCGCACCCGGGTCGTCGATGGGGCATGCATCTTTCAAAATCGACCAGAGCATCCAAATGGTGCCGGCTGTGCATTTCACCACCTCGCTGTCGATTCAGGGACTTTGCCGATGACCACCAAACCTGAGATTTGTTGGCAGGCCCCAATCCGTCGAGAAGATCACGAGACGGTTACGGGACACATTTACACGATGGTGCGTGAGTGGGAACGCAGAGACTGGGGTGGTGAGGAAACAGATGTTTGGTGGTGGTGCACTTCTGATGCCCAAGCCCACGTTGCTGACGAATCGGTGTACGAACACATGGAACCTGAACTCACGGCGATCTGCGGGCCGGTTATTTATGGGTGGCTTCGCTCTGAGCTAGATCAACGCCGTGCTCAATCTGTTCTTCTACCGCACCCAACTGTACGGCGGCCTGTCAACTAGTGGCTGATTTCTCGTCGTTATCGCCGTCGTCAAAGTCGGCGTATTTCGCAGCTAAATCAGAATAATCTTCGTCGTATTTCTCTGCTAGATCTCCGTACTGGTCATCGGGCGCGTCGTCCTCTTCTTTCGAGAACAAATCTGGTTCATCGAAATCAAAGTCCTCTACGGAGAAAGCAGCCGCGTTCTCCCTCTGAAATTTTCGCGCCTCTTCGTATCGGCGATGACGACCCTTCTTCACGGATGGCTCCTCGTCTCAAAACCGCCTAGCTCGCGACCGGGTACACGGACCAACACGTGGACCAGCGCACAACGATCACCCCTTTTCTAGCAGATTTAACGGCAAAAAATTGAGTGGTTATAGGTTGAATTCTTCTTTATTCTCGGAGTTCGCATCTCTTCGCTGCTCTAGTAGTAAACCTCCGGACGCATCAAAAGCGAGAGCTGCACGTCCTTCAACTAAGTCGAGGATGCGGTCCCCAACCAGCTCTGACCTCCACCCCGCCGCCAAACGCGGCGACTTCGCTCCTCGCAAAAAGTCGGATATGTCCGAACGCGTGGCAAGTAACGCAGGGTCAAGAGACTCTTCTTTCGCGACTTGAGAGATCCAGGCCGATATCAAAGTCACGGCCGCCCGTAGATCTTTGTCTAGCTGCGGGCCTTCATCGGGTTCCAGTGTGGCAATCTGATCGGGTGACAGCGTGACTCCCTTAGCGACCGCTTCGAGG
>JASMKJ010000063.1 GCA_030749275.1 Acidimicrobiales bacterium | reverse complement strand
CCTGCTCATGTCTCACATCAACGACTTCAATATTCTCATCGAGGCATCCGTCGTATATCCCCATGACATGACCGCCAGAAAGAGTGAAGACGCATTCCACCCCCGCCGCTTTCAAAACCTTGGCAACTAACTTGCCCCCGTGTGTCACAACATTCACTCTCCCCCGGTTGCGTTCGCAGCCGACTAATACGACTGTACGCTGCCTTGGATGCGCGTGACTGTTCCAGCCTCTTCGGCCAACATTGGAGCCGGCTTCGACTGTCTGGCGGTAGCTCTAGATCTACCGTTTCATCTTGACGTCGACGAACCGAGAGGATCCTCTGTTGAACTCGATGCGCAGCACCCCGCTGCCACAGCATTCGTTCAGGCCGGTGGTTCAGGGGCTTTATTCGCGGAAACCTCGATCCCGCCAGGTAAAGGGTTCGGATTCTCCGGCGCTGCTCGGGTCGCTGGATTTGCCGCTGCTTCGCTCCAACAATCCGGGTCGATACGTTTTCCAGAATTGTTGAAGCTTTCAGGGGGACTTGAGGGTCACTACGACAACGTGGCAGCTTCCATATACGGGAGCATCACAGCTACCACAGGCAACTCCGTTGTCCGGCTCAAGTGTCCACCTCAACTGGAAGTCCTTGTGTGGATACCGGACAGGAAGACATCCACGAATGCATCGCGGCGGCACCTACCGTCATCTGTCTCTCTTGAAGTCGCTACCCAGGCTCTAGCCCGAAGCAGCGTGTTGGTAGCGGCAATCGCGTCATCCGATCTAGCCGCTATTCGCGAGTGCTGCAGGGATGATCTTCACCAACCGACGCGACTCGCCACCGAACCAGACTCAGGTCTGGCAATCGAATCTGCACTAGAAAGCGGAGCTTGCGGCGCTTGGCTAAGTGGGTCGGGTCCGGCAGTCGCGGCGTTCGTCGAGCAAGGTCATGTCGACGCGGTTCGAGAAGCATTTCCTTCTTCGGGTCACAGCAAACTCTTGAAAGTCGCACAACACGGCATCTCCGTTAGCTGACGACGATATTTACCAACTTGTCGGGGACGACGATGATCTTCCGGACTTCCCTACCTTCCAAAAGCTCATTGATCCTTTCGTCGGTCAGGGCAGCTTGCTCCACCACTTCGTTCGCAGCGTTGGTCGCTACTGTGACCCGACTTCTGACCTTGCCGTTGACTTGGACCGGAAGCTCTACCGAATCTTCAACGAGTAATGTCTCATCCGCTTCGGGGAATCTTTCATGCACGATCGATTCTTGATTCCCCAGCCTTTCCCAAAGTTCTTCCGCTATATGGGGAACCAACGGGCCCAACATCAACACAAGATTCCTTGCGACTTCGATGGGAACTGCTTCAGATCTCCTGGTTAGTTCGTTATTTAACTCAGTGATTCGCGCTATGGCTGAATTGAACCTCAGACCTTCCATGGCTTCAGCTACTGCAGCAATGGTCCTGTGTGTCAACCTCTTCAGCGAGTCAGAAGGAGCAACGTCGACAACGCTAGCCAAACCGGTATTTTCGTCAATCAGATTTCGCCAAACTCTTTGCAATAGCCGATGCGAGCCGACAACCGACTTTGTTTCCCAAGGTCGGTCTTGATCCAAGGGTCCCATAAACATTTCGTAGAGCCTCAAAGTGTCGGCGCCGTAAGCGGAATACATGTCGTCGGGTGTGACCGAATTCTTGAGAGATTTTCCCATTTTGCCGAAACTTCTAGACACGGGAACGCCTTCGAACAGAAATGTGCCCCCCTCTTCAGTAACCCTTTCGGCGTCGACGTAAATGCCTCTTTCATTTTGATAGGCAGCGGCCTGAATGTAACCCTGGTTATAGAGACGTTGGAAAGGCTCGGGACCCGAGACATGCCCGAGGTCGTACAAGATTTTGTGCCAGAAGCGCGAATAAAGAAGATGCAGCACCGCATGTTCGACGCCACCTACGTAGAGATCGACACCTCCCACTCCCTCTTCGGCACTCGTCATCCAATATCGCTCAACGGATGGGTCGACGAACTGGTCCTCGTTGTTGGGATCTAGGTAACGCAGGTAGTACCAGCACGAGCCGGCCCACTGGGGCATGGTGTTGAGTTCCCGCGTGTAGGTGCGTGTTCCGTTGCCGAGGTCATAATCAACAGTCACCCATTCTTCGGCTCGCCCTAATGGAGGCTCCGGATCAGACTCTTCGTCTAGAGCTCTGGGTGCCCAATCCATCAACTCGGGAAGTTCAACTGGGAGTTCGTCTTCAGGAACTGCAAGAGCAAGTCCGGTGTCATCAAAAACGATTGGGAAGGGCTCACCCCAATAGCGCTGACGAGAAAACAGCCAGTCGCGCAACTTGTACGTCACTGTGCCGCTTCCATGACCATTATCTTCGAGCCACTCCACAATCGATTGCTTTGCCTCATCGATGTAAAGCCCGTTCAAGAAGTCACTGTTAATGGCGGGCCCGTCCTCGACATACGCATCGCCCGAAAAGTCAGCAGGGGGTTCAACCGTGCGGACAATATCGATGCCGAAAGCCGTGGCGAAGTCCCAATCCCTCTGATCCTGACCTGGAACACTCATTACCGCGCCCGTCCCATACCCCATCAGGACGTAGTCAGCAATAAAGATGGGTACTTGCTTGTTGTTGACCGGGACCAAGCAATGTGCTCCTAAATAAACCCCTGTTTTGGACCTATTCTCTTGTCGTTCTAGATCAGACAGTTCTAACGCTGCTCGGCGATATTCATCGACAGCTTCACGCGGGGTTGATGCGCCTCCCGTCCAAACTGCCGGAGTGTTTTCCGGCCAACTGTCAGGCAACAGAGAATCAACTAGCGGATGTTCTGGGGCCAGCACCATGGCCGTGGTCCCAAACAATGTGTCGGGTCTGGTCGTAAACACCTCTATGGAGGTCCCGGCAGAAGTGGGGAAGCTAATTTCTGCTCCTTCGGAACGCCCGATCCAGTTCCTTTGCATCGTCTTTATGGAGTCGGTCCAATCGAGAGCTTCTAGGTCTTCGAGTAGGCGGTCGGCGTAAGCGGTGATTCTCATCATCCACTGCTTCATGGGACGTCGGAACACCGGATGATTCCCACGTTCACTGCGACCTTCCGCTGTCACCTCTTCGTTCGCAAGGACGGTTCCCAGCGCCGGACACCAATTGACGGGTGCTTCTCCCAAGTAAGCCAGTCTCCACTCATCTAGCTCACGTCGGCGCTCTATCTGTCCCATCTCTGACCATGGTTGACCACTAGTCGTATCGCGCTCTCCGCTCGCCAGAAGTTGCTCTAACTCCGAGATAGGTCGTGCTTTGCAACTGGCAGAGTCGTACCAGCTTTGGAAGATCTGCAAAAAGATCCACTGGGTCCAACGATAAAAGGAAACATCAGTCGTCGCTATTGACCGCCGCTTATCGTGACCTAACCCCAGTCGGTCCAACTGGCGTTGCATATTGGCGATATTTGTTTCCGTGTTGACTCTGGGATGCTCCCCCGTCTGGCGCGCATGTTCCTCGGCCGGTAACCCAAAAGCGTCATAGCCCATGGTGTGTAAAACGTTGAAGCCCTTCATTCTCTTGTATCGGGAAAAAACATCTGTTCCTATGTAGCCAAGCGGGTGGCCGACGTGTAGGCCCGAACCCGAAGGGTAGGGAAACATATCCATCACGAACAGCTTCGGACGGCCCTCTGCACCAATGTTCTCTGCTTCGGTCGATGCCTGAGGGTTAGCTACTCGGTAGGTTTCCTGAGCCGCCCAACGTTCCTGCCATGCAGTCTCAATCTGTTCCGCCAACTGGGCGTCATATCGGAAAAAGGGACGAGAATCATCTGCCTCATTACCTTGAGCGGGAGAAGATGCGT
>JASMKJ010000062.1 GCA_030749275.1 Acidimicrobiales bacterium | reverse complement strand
CTCGAGTTTGCCGAGAGCGTCGACCAGACCGGCGAGAGCCTCCACGACCGCTCTGGCCTCGCCCCTGCGAACGGTCGGGTCGTCGTGACCGACCGCCTTGGTCACGCGGCCACGCAGTGTCTCGGCCTGTCCGGCGGCCTGACCCCAAACAACATCCAATAAAGCGACGGGCTACGGGTCGCCCTCCTCTGTCGTCATCTCAACCCGAAGGCCCGACTCGCCGAGACCATCCAGGACTGTCACACCGTCCATTTACGTTGTGGTCATGGCCGACAAGTACTCAAAGTTGGCACGCATAGCGCGTCGCGAACACCAAGTAGAACGTTGTGATGCGAAGAGGAACTTCCCCAGCAAAGCCGCCGCGCTCCAGATCAATCGCGGACAACGGCCCTACCGGTGCAAAGTCTGCGGCAACTGGCACCTCGCCTCTTACAAGGTCAGGGCAGCCCTCCAATCTCCGGTTCCCCATCGGTACCGACAACACCATCGAACAACGCCAAAAAGGGGATAGCTATGTCAGGTTTCGATCCTCCGGCAGGCGCAAGGGATTGCCCTGAGTCACGGGTGTTCGTTACAACACTCGCGGTAGGTAAGTTAATCCAAGCCTGGAATGGCGCACTGTCTGCAGTCTTGTCCCCAACAGACGGCGACGGGCACCACCACTCTCTGTGCGCATGGCTCCCGTGACGACGCTCCGACAAACTGCGACAGCCAACGACCTTTATGGACGGAGACCAAGATCAAAGCGCACACGGATCCAACTTCTATCGCTCAGACTCCCATTGTCTCGACTCCCGCGTTTCTTGAAGCCACACGTGACTCTGGGTACAGGAACACAGCAATGGCAATTGCCGAAATGGTCGACAACGCGATCCAGGCAGAGGCTGAGACAGTCGAAATCTCGGTGAGTGAAACACAACGCGAGCAGCACCCCCTAAACATCTCAATTTCAGATGACGGTCACGGAATGGACCCAACGGACCTTGGCAGGGCTCTATCCTTCGGTGGCTCCAGCCGCTTCAACGACCGATTGTCGCTAGGCCGATACGGAATGGGGCTCCCCAACGCTTCTCTAAGTCAAGCGAGACGAGTCGATGTGTTCAGTTGGCGGGACGGTAAAGCCCATCACTGTTACCTCGACCTCGATGAAGTAGCGGAGGAAAGGGGCCAAACTCTTCCAGCAGTTGTTCCTATTGATAGTCCTCCCCCGTTGCAGGGGCGAGACTCGGGTACACATGTTGAACTGAGTCGCTGCGACCGACTTGAGTACAAGCGTACGTCGACGATTGCGTCAAAGCTGGGGGCCGAACTAGGCCGGATCTTTCGACAGTACATTGCGACTGGAACTTCAATTTGGGTCAACGGGGAACTGGTCGAGCCTCTTGATCATCTCTTCCAGTCAACGCCGACTGGAGCTACGCAGTTCGGTGAGACTTTGACTTACCAGTTGTCAGGGCCTTCCGGGTTCGGAGTGGTCGAGGTTCGCTTCACAGAACTTCCCGTCCTTCTCTGGCATCGACTCGCCGAAGCAGAGAAACGGAGACTGGGGATCACCGGTGCTCCCCTCGTCTCGGTGGTACGTGCTGGACGCGAAGTCGACCGAGGATGGTTCTTGATGGGAAGGAAACGTCGTGAAAACTACGACGACTGGTGGAGGTGCGAGATTCGGTTCGATCCGACCCTGGACGAGTTGTTCGGAATCACGCACACAAAGCAGCAGATTTCGCCTAGTCCGGAACTGCGGGTAGCCATCGAACCTGACCTTGAATCAGTTGCAAGGGCCCTGAATCAACGAGTACGACGCCACTTTGAGATGGCGAAGTCCTCTACTCCGCTGATTACAGCAGAACGGACGGCATCACGAGTTAAGGGGTCGCTCCCTCCTCTACCGAACTGCACGTATGGCACAGCCGGCGCTGAGATCCGAAGAACCGCTGGACCGCTCCTGTCGGATCCCGACGGGGCGTTTCAACTCTGCCTTGCAGAGTTGTCGACGACCGCTCTATACGAGTTCGAGTTCTACGCTGGAACCCTGACCCTGTTCCTAAACGTGCGCCATCCTGTTTTACGAGACTTATTTCGACCACTCGCCCTAAGCGACCAGTTGAGCGATCGGGCGCATGCCACGAAACTGGTCCTTGTCTTACTAGCAGCCGCTCGAGCAGAGGTTCGCTGTGGAAATGATGAAATCCTCCGCTCATTCCGGCAAGAGTGGTCTGACGTGACCTCGACATTTCTCAATGCATGACGTGAACCAGTCCACCTTTCTGCTTCGATTTCCCGAGGACTGGAACAGCGACGAGGTTGAAGCGATCCGCGGCAGGGTCACTGAACTCTCTGAATCCGGGCACGTGTGCTCTTCAGCACATCAGATGCTGGAAGTTCCCGACCAGTGGGCGACGGGAGTCAGGGCCGCTGCTCTCGTCTTGGGTGACCTGGCGAATCAAGGGTGGTCGCTAGGCCTCTCGGACGACAACGCGATCACTGCCTCTCCAGCATCAGTCCTCGATGACCCGATAGCTGAAAAAGAACGGGTGCGCACTCAAGAACTGCTCAAGCGGGACGAACAACTGGCGACACCGTCGGTCCGTAGGTTCGTAGCTCGAATGGAAAGCCCCCATGAGCACAACGGCAGGTTCGTCTCAATCCATTCTTTGATGCGTGACGGAGAACAGCTTGCTGCCGCCCTCCGGTCGCTAGGACAAGAGGTCACCGACATAAGTCAGTTTCGAGAGGTAATCGACCCCTATGTAACGGTCGCTACCAAGGACGGTAGGTGTTCGCACACCGGGTTTCGACTCCTCGACATCTGGCGATACTTCAGATACACGTGGGCTAACCAGTACCGGAGCACGCCGGGACGGGGGATGCCGATCCTGATTCGTGATCGGGCAGTGTCGTCACACCCGGTCATCGGAATAGCGTCTCTTGGAAGTGCCGTAATCCAAATCGCGGAACGTGATGCCTGGATCGGCTGGCACCCCGAACAACTTCTTAAGGATTTCGCGTCAGAGCCAACAGATGAAATAGCCGACTGGATCAAGGATCGCTTGGCGACCCGGCTGGACGAAATCTATCTGACTGACTTGATCGCGGACGGCCTCTACTGGCCGGATCTCTGGAACCATCCAAAGAGTTCCGAAATTGAAGCACTCGAAGAAGAGGCGTCCTACTGCAAGCAGAATCACTACCGGCTCGCTAGTCGAGTTGAGTTCGGACCAGTTGATGCCAGCGACCCTGATGCTTGGGTTAAGCGTGCCCAAACAGACCTCTTTAGGAGTAGGCGCTGTTCTGAACTAGCCAAACTGCTCAAGGCCCGAGCCGACCTGATGGCATGTATCGAACCCGAACCCTCGGGAGATCGACTCCGAGAAGTACTCGATCGTCCGGCCGGAAAACGGGCGCTGGCCCAGATCATCAGGAGAGCAAAGTCCGACACCGTCGGCACCGAGATCGCTGACCTGACCGTTTGTGGCGCCATTGCGCCTTACAACGAACTCATAGGCGGCAAGTTGGTCGCGATGCTTTCTGTTAGCCCTTCTGTCGTGAGGGCATACAAAGCCCGGTACAAGGACCACGCCGGTGACATTGCTTCGTCCATTGCTGGACGTCCCATCCGTCGGAAGTCGAATCTGGTATTCGTTGGTACTACTTCGCTCTATGGAAGTGGTTCGAGTCAGTACAACCGTCTTCTGATGAATCCTGAAGTTCTCGGTTCGTCTCAGCCAATCAGGTACAAGAAGCTCGGACGCACACGTTCCTTTGGCACTTCGCATCTTTCGTCGGAAACAACAAGAGCCCTCGTATCCCTTGCAGAGCAAAACGGGAACGGGATCCGCGTGAACAGCATCTTCGGAGAGGGAGTCAACCCGGAGATGCGAAAGATTCGACAAGGGTTGGGCGTTCTAGGGTGGCCCTCCGACCAGTTGCTTCGGCACGGGCGACAAAGAATTCTCTACGGCGTTTCGCTCGTCTCGAACCTGGCCCCCTACGTCCTCGGCATGGAAGACGAACCCGACTATTTGTTCTCGCTGGACATGTCTGATGACATCAAACGGATCACCGACTGGTGGTTCACGCGATGGCTTCGCCGACGGTGCACAAACCCGGACGTTCTCGAGCGTCTAGCCGAAAATACCCTTGGCATACCGGACACCCACCGGGCCCGTATCCGATTGCCGCCTGTAAGAGCGGAAGGCGACAATCAACAACTTCGCCTCGGAGACTAAGCATTTC
>JASMKJ010000061.1 GCA_030749275.1 Acidimicrobiales bacterium | reverse complement strand
ACGAGAAAGGTCCTGTGGGGTGTCACTGGGTCGTATCTCAACCTCAACCTGCCCTAGTACGGGACCCGTGTCGAAGTCTCGATCTAGGTAGTGGACTGTTATTCCTGAGACGCTCACACCGTCCCGGATCTGCCACCGATGCACATCGGTTCCGCGATAGGCCGGTAACAGAGATGGGTGCGTGTTAACCGCGCCTAACGACGCAAGGTCGATGACTTCGGGAGGGAGCAGTTCCGGCCAGCCGCCACCAAGAACTATGAGATCTGGCTTGAGTTCTTCAAGATGTCGCCAGCCTGTCTCCTCCTTTAGAGATGAGATCTCCAACACCGGGATCCCCTCCCGCCTTGCCCGTCGTAAAATCGACTCCTCGAATCTGAGTCGACGGGCACCGGTTCGGGCGGAATCCAACCAGTACCGCAGTTTCTCCCACCAGGCCGTCAGTGGGCGGTTGAGGCGACGCATTGATTGCTGAGAGTCTCGGACCGGCGGAACCACGACTGCCATGACATCGAACCGATCGCTCTGACTCAGTGCATCGAACACCGCTAAGCCACTGTGATTGAACTGCCGGGACAGGTAGACGACCCTCATGTAGAAACTCATCTCTTGGGCAACTCGCGAACTGGCGACCGAACTACGGTCCCGCTAGACCGAACTACGGTCCCGCTACATGACAGTACTACGGTCCCGCTACATGACAGTAGAGCGGATCCCTCTCAACCGATCATCGTTGCAGGGAAACGAACTGTCGTACGTGCAAGAAGCCATTAGCACTGGACACTCAGCTTCCAAGGGACCATTTTCCAACCGAGTGGTCGATCTGCTTCGAACGGAACTGGGAGCAGCCGACATTCTCCTTACGACATCTTGCACAAGTGCACTCGAGTTGTCGGCGATGCTCCTCAACGTGCAACCGGGGTTCAACGTAATTGTGCCGTCTTACACCTTTGTGACCACTGCGAGTGCGTTCGCTCGGTCGGGTGCCGAACTCCGATTTGCCGATATCGACCCCGTGACCTTGTGCATTGATCCGGATTCGGTCAGTGCGCTCATCGACTCTTCGACACGCGCAGTAGTTCCCGTCCACTACGCCGGCAGGGCCGCCGATATCAACCGATTGGCACCTCTAGTTGAAGCCCACGGGAATGCCGCCCTGATCGAGGACAACGCACATGGCTTGTTCGGCTCGCATGGTGGCAGCCCACTTGGTTCATTCGGTCGGTTCTCTACCCTGAGTTTTCACGAGACGAAGAACTTTTCGTGCGGGGAGGGCGGAGCACTTGTCATTAATGAGAAGAGGGACGTGGCCAGAGCTCACACGCTGTACGACAAGGGCACGAACAGGGCCGCGTTCCTCGACGGCAGAGTGGACCGTTACACGTGGATTGATCAAGGTTCCTCGTTCGGAATGTCTGATCTCCTCGCTGCCTTCCTACTTGGTCAGATTGAGCAACGAACGGACGTCATGGGGAGGCGCCAGAAACTGTTCACCCGTTACCTCAAACAGCTTTCGCCTCTGGAAGCGAGTCTGGGTATCGAAGTGCCTCCAATCTCAGGAACACATCGATCGGCCTACCACATGTTCTACGTGCTCGTATCGGGAGAAGGGAGACGCGACGCTGTTCTGCGGGAGTTGAACGAGTCTGGTATCGGTGCCACCTTCCACTACCAACCGCTTCACCGTTCAGAGGGATCTCGGCCTTGGGTCAAACGAAACTTCGACTGTCCGATCAGCGACTCGGTCAGTAGTCGAATCATCCGCCTCCCCTTTTTCAACACGCTCACAGACAGCGAGTGCGACCGGGTAGTGGAAGCGTTAAGCACGGCCCTTAGCCACACCGCTTGACTGGGACTAGCCACGATTGAGATCGAAACGCGACGAAAGCTGGCTCGTTCTCGGCTCTCTTGTCTCTGGGCTGGCGGCACTCACTTTCCTGGCGGCGTCTTCTCGCTCCCTCGGCCTTGATCAATTCCGACAGATCATCCAGATCTGGACGATCTGGGCACTCTCCGCTGGAAGTCTGGGCTTTTCGGTGCAGCAGCACGTAATCACATCAGCGGGCACCTACCGAGGCGTCTTTCAGGCCCTTCGCTCACAGGAAGTACTGAGGGTCACGGTGCCCCTGATGTCTGGCGTCGCTGTCGTAACCACAATCTGGAGAACGGAAATCTTCGGCGACTCCTCGACGATCTGGCCGCTCTTGGCAACTTTGATACCTCTCGGCTGTGCCGCTACAAGCGCTACCAGGGGTCTTTGGGCAGCACGTCGAAAATTCCGCTTCGTAGCGTTCCTGTCAGCTTTCGAGAACAGTCTTCGAGCTGTCGCAGCACTTGTTCTCTGGCTCTTTGACGCAGGACCCGGCGCCTTCGCTCTGGCCATTCTTCTTGGATTTGGAGTGGTGTCGTTAGCGCCGCGTCCGAGCTTGAGTGTTCAGGAGGCCACTCAACCGACGACTCGAATATACGGCTCGGCGATCGCCGGCTTACTCGCCTACGCCACTCTCGTGATGTCCCCGATGATCATGGCGGTCAAATCCGCAAACATTATTGAAACTTCTTCAACCTTCATTCTGCTCGCGCTTCTTCGCACTCCGTATCAGTTATCTCTCGGCCTTGTACCGAAATTCGCAGCCGACCGAACTTTGGGGAACGACCGGACAGGAGGTGGCAGCGTCACCAGTCGGAGAGTCCCCGGATCCGTTCGACATAGGTGGGCGGTGCTCCTCTGCATTGTCTCGGGAATCGTCGCTGTGACACTCGGAGCTCCTGTGGCGGTCCAGATCCTTTTTGGAGACATCGTTGCAGTGAGTGTCATGCAGAGCCTGCTCGCCACAACCGCCACAGCGATTGCTGTCGTCAACATCGTCCTAGTTGTCAGTGCCTCCACTGCTCGCCTGGATCGACAACTAGTCACTATCTGGGTCTTCGCGACAGGCTTGGGTGTCGCGTACATCGTTCTTGCCCCGGCCATTTCCTTGACATCGATGCTCTGCACTGTCGGGGCTGTCGAACTCGGAGTTGCGACCGGCTTACTCTTCGTTCTGCTCCACCACCGCGTTTCCCCTTTTGTAGGCGGAAATGACTCGACTCCGGACCGCCGGAAATGGACCAATGCAGGCTAGGGAACCCCTTCAGGGGAGGCGTGTCG
>JASMKJ010000060.1 GCA_030749275.1 Acidimicrobiales bacterium | reverse complement strand
TGATGGATCGGGGGCTCCAACCGCTACCTCAGGTTCCCATTTGGTTAACCAACCTGCGCAGCGTTGTCGCACTTCGCTCCACTGAGCGAAGTCGTGTGGCTGTAAACCTCGTAGCAGCAAGCGTGGGGTGTGCAGATCAGTCACCGACGGAACACTAGCGTGCCAAAGCGGCAGCTATTCAAGCTCAAGCATTTCGGCTGCTAGTCCGTCAAGCAAATCGCGCTCACGAACAAGGCACTCATCAACCTCCCAGTGGCGCATGATGGCAAGCAAAATACAGCAGCCGGCAACGATCACATCCGCCCGCTCCACTTCAAGGCCAGGGTTGTGTTTGCGGTCGTTGAGTGACTCGGTCGCCAAGGTTCTGAACACATCTTCGGCAGCTTGTCGACTCAGTCGGAAGCCGTCAATGATTTTCGAGTCATATGGTTCAAGCCCTATCTCTACCGCAGCAATAGTTGTGATCGTCCCGGCAACACCTACCAGTGACTTGGCCGTTCCAAGTACAGGTAGTTCTCGGTCTATGTCATCTAAGTGCGCCCGCGCTACCTGAATCGCCCCACTAAGTTCTTCTGGTTTCGGGGGGTCATGGATAAGAAATTCTTCAAAAAATCGGACTGATCCCATGTCCACTGACCGGTACATATCCGCGAAGCGAGTGCCGAAAGAGAACTCAGTGGATCCGCCACCGATGTCGACAACCAAGAAAGGCCCATGTAAATGGTCAAGGTCTGCGGTGGCTCCAAGGAATCCATACCGCGCTTCTTCTTCTCCAGATAAGAGATCCACTTGATGATTTAGAGATGCCGAAACGGGCCTTATGAATTCTTCTCGGTTGGTTGCGTCTCGGGCTGCGCTTGTCGCTACCGCTCTGATTTTTCGGACATCGTTTTGCGAAATGATCGAATTGAATTCGTCGACAGCCGCCAGCACACGTTCAATCCCGTCTTTGCTGAGACGACCCGAACTCACTAATCCTCGACCCAGACCCGTGATTCGATGGACCCGAATATCAATCGAGTTGCCATCGGTGATCAGCAATCGGCTTGTGTTCGTGCCGAAATCTAGGACCGCGACTGGTTCACGTTTAAGCAAGGCGCATCGCTTCGAGTTGTTCAACTACCCACGCCCCAACAGGATCATCATTGGTGACCAAGTGATGTGCGAGGTGGGTGTGTAAACATTTAACACCTTCTCGAGTGCCTCCGACTCCCCCCGAGGGTCTGGGGCCTAAGTGACCGAGAGGAATTTGAGCGTCTCTTTCCTTTGCATAACGCTCATGAGTTTCCTGGAGTTCTGCAGCATCGACGGCATTTTCTGCGGCTCGGACTCCCCCATCACCTTCCAAGCGGGCAACTAATCGGCACAACTCGCTGCCGACTAACCAGTAACGGGTGGGCATCGGTCGACCGTTATTCATGATGGGTCCATTACAGATGACCACCGGCTCTCCGCTGCTATCCACAACCACGACTTCGAAATCGCCTTCGGGTGGACGCCCAAGCAGGGTC
>JASMKJ010000059.1 GCA_030749275.1 Acidimicrobiales bacterium | reverse complement strand
GACGACTTAGTTCAGTCGTGGCATCCAAGTGGGTGAAGGTAGTAAACGGCGCTGGGTCGGTGTAGTCGTCAGCTGGGACATAAACAGCTTGAAGCGACGTGATCGAGTGACCTGATGTAGATGTAATTCTCTCCTGCAATTCACCCATCTCGTCGGCGAGGTTGGGCTGATATCCCACAGCTGAAGGCATGCGGCCGAGCAATGTTGATACTTCTGATCCTGCTTGAACAAAACGGAAGATGTTATCCACGAAAAGGAGAACTTCTTGACCCTGAACATCTCGGAAATACTCGTCCATCGTCAGCGCCGAAAGAGCTACGCGTAGCCGCACTCCAGGGGGCTCATCCATTTGCCCAAAGACCAAGGCGGTTTTTTCAAGCACTCCTGACTCTTCCATTTCGAGGTAGAGGTCAGTTCCTTCACGGGTGCGCTCACCTACACCAGCAAAAACAGATACACCACCGTGCTGCGACGCAACCCGGTTAATCATCTCGGTAATGAGAACCGTTTTCCCTACACCAGCTCCCCCAAATAGCCCGATTTTTCCCCCTTCCAAATATGGCTCTAAAAGGTCAATGACCTTAATACCGGATTCAAAAAGCTTTGCTTTGGGTTCCAAGGTGTCGAAGTCGGGTGCATCTCGATGTATTTCCCACCGTTCGGGCACTTCCCCGATGTCATCCGTATCAAGCGGTTCACCCAGCACGTTAAAGATGTGGCCCAAAACGTTGTCGCCAACTGGTACCGCAATTCCTCTACCGGTGTTTCGCACTACGGCGCCACGCGTCAATCCGTCGGTGGCCTTCATGCAAACGACGCGGACTTTGCCGTCTCCGATTTGTTGCGCAACTTCGCCACCAATAGTCACACTTTCGCCTTCCAACTCTGCGTCCATCTCAACGAACGTGTTGATTTCTGGCAGTGATCCGCGCGGGAATTCGACATCTACCACTGGTCCGGCAATAGCGAGAACCTTTCCATCTTTGGTTTCAGTGTTGTCTTCGGTCATGGTCATAATTAATGCTCCTGAAGTTTCAGGCGTCGTTTCGGTCAGATGTGAGGGCCGCGAACGAACCCTCAAGTGATTGGGCGATGACATCCTCAAGGCCATCATTGTCGTCTTGACTCATTGCTTCGGCACCACTGACGATTTCCATAATCTCAGTTGTTATCGAGTCTTGGCGTGCCCGGTTCATTATCCGCGTGAGGTTAATTTTTAGGTCCTCAGCGTTGTCGGTGGCAGCTTTCATCGCTCGTTGCCGTGCGGCGTGTTCTGATGCGGAAGATTCCAACAGCGCCGCATACAGCCTTGCTTCGGCGTAACGCGGAAGGAGGCGCCCTAAGATCTCAGCTGGTTCCGGTTCAAATTCGTAGCCTCCACCATCCGTGTCTTCAGCGGCATCAGCACCGATCTCTGATGGCTCTAGCGGCATGAACTGTTCAACTGCTACCTCTTGGCTTCCCATCGATATGAACCGCGTGTACGCCAACTGAACCTGCTGGACTTCACCGTTCTCGAACAACTCCGCAACTGTTTCCGCCATCGCCTTAGCGTCGCTGTAGGCAGGTTGGTCAGAGAAGCCTTCGTAGGCGGCATGAACTTCGTAGCCACGGAAAGAGAAATAGCCGCCGGCTTTCTTGCCCGATAGGACTAACGCGTAGTCACGTCCCTGCGACTTATCTGAAGCGATTGCGCGCTCGACAGCCCTAAGGACGTTGTTGTTGTAACCACCGCACAAGCCACGATCGGCGGCAATCACCACATAAGCAACTCGACTGACTTGTTCAGGTGGCGTGAGAAGAGGGTGGTCAACACCAGCACCACCACCTGCCAGGTTGGTGATTACATCCGTGACTTTCTCCGAGTATGGCTTAGCGGCCTGAACTCGTCCTTGAGCCTTGACAATCCGTGATGCTGCGATCAACTCCATGGCGCGCGTGATCTTCTTGGTTGCGTCAATCGAACTAATTCGACGCCTAAGAATGCGCTCCTGACCGCCTGCCATTTTCTATCAGCCCTCTGAGTCGCTGTCGTCGACTTCGATGGTCACCTGGAAGGTCGCTTTGAACGATTCCACCGCGGCCTTTACTTGGTCCTCAGGCAACACACCAGATGTCCGGATTTCATCCAGAAGCCCCGCATGTCGTGTCCTCATGTTCTCAATGAGTTCAGCTTCGAAGCGCTGAACATCTTCCACCGGCAAATCATCAAGATGGCCATTAGTTCCTGTGTAAATAGACACCACCTGTTCTTCGACTGGCATTGGGCTATTTAGTCCCTGCTTAAGAAGCTCCACAAGTCGATATCCGCGGCCCAACTGCGCTGCAGATGCCGCGTCTAGCTCCGACCCAAAGGTGGCAAAGGCTTCAAGGTCGCGGAATTGGGCCAAGTCAATCTTCAAAGTTCCCGCAACACTCTTCATAGCTTTGGTTTGGGCGTCACCTCCGACTCGTGACACTGACACCCCAACGTCTACGGCTGGGCGCACACCCGATTTGAAAAGGTCATCTTGGAGATATATCTGGCCGTCGGTAATCGAAATGACATTGGTAGGGATATATGCCGAGACATCGCCCGCTTTAGTTTCAATCACCGGCAGAGCAGTCAAAGAACCAGCTCCCTGTTCATCGGATAATTTCGCCGCGCGTTCCAACAAACGGCTATGCAGGTAGAAAACGTCACCTGGATACGCCTCGCGGCCCGGTGGGCGCCGAAGCAACAAAGATAGCTGCCTATAGGCCTCCGCTTGCTTGGACAGATCGTCATAGACAATCAAAGCGTGCTCGCCATTCTCCATCCAGTGTTGACCCATGGCACACCCTGCGTAGGGGGCTAGATATTTGAAGGGAGCGGCATCAGCGGCGGGAGCACACACGACTACGGTGTAATCCATAGCGCCGCGTTCTTCCAAAGTGCTCACAACCTGGGCGACCGTCGACCCTTTTTGTCCGACGGCCACATATATACATTTAACGCCCAGTCCCGCTTGATTCAGGATCGTGTCGATAGCAACAGAGGTCTTTCCCGTTTTCCGGTCGCCAATGATGAGTTCTCGTTGACCGCGACCCACAGGAGTCATGGAGTCAATCGCCTTGATACCAGTCTGCAATGGTTCATGCACTGGTTGTCGGCCCATGATGCCTGGTGCCTGGATTTCCATGCGGCGCGGCTCAGACCCCACTAATGGGCCTTTACCGTCAATCGGTTCGCCCAAAGCGTTGACGACTCTACCCAGCACACCGTCTCCGACTGGCACTGAGAGGATCCGGCCGGTGGATTTAACGTTTTGACCTTCTTCAATGTTCTCAACGTTGCCAAGGACTACCGCACCGATGGAGTCTTCGTCGAGGTTGAGGGCTAAGCCCACGTCACCACTCTCAAACTCAAGAATCTCATTTACTGAAGCGTTAGGAAGCCCTGAGACTCGGGCGATACCATCCCCAACCTCAAGGATGCGGCCTACGGTTCCAGATTCGACCGACGGATCAAAACCTTCCAGATTCTTTTGGATCGCCGCCGTTATGTCGGCGGCATCGAAGCTGAGGTCAGTCATGACAAGCGCTCCTTCATTTTTTCGAGACGAGTACGTACTGATCCGTCGAAGACTGTGTCGCCAACTTGGGCCACCACTCCTCCGAGGATCTCGGGATCGACAACCACAACGATGTCGATGTTCATTCCAGTTGCGCTCGATAGCGCAGATTTGAGCCGGTCGCGCTGATCATCATTGAGTGACACAGCAGACCGAACTTCGGCGACCGCTTGACCCCGCGACTCCGCTGCTTGGCGAACCAATTCATCGGATATAGGTCCGATGTGATTGCCGCGGCCCGCTCCCACCAACATACTTACTAAGTTGATGGTCACTGGCGAAGCGGTAGCTCCTAGAAGGTCTTCTAGAATTCCGATCCGACGCGACGCAGGTATTGTCCGATCGTTCAACGTCGAACGCAACTGATCGGATGATTCAACGGTTCGACCTAATTGGTATAGCTCATCAGCGACGCGGTTGAGTTCACCTTCAGCCTGAGCCAAATTGGCTAAACCGGCGGCGTACTCTTCCACTTTCTCGGTCATCGGTTTCCTCGTTCTTTTCGTAAACGGTTATTGCAGCTCAAATGCCGCTCTCCCGGGGCCCCAACAAAAAACGTTCGTGAGGCAACTTCCATAGGAGTGTCAGTTTCCAACGGACTCGATGTAGTCATCTACAAGTCGTGCATATGCAGCTTCGTCCAAACTAGATTTCACTACCTGCTCAGCGGCTCCCACAGCGAGCGAGGTCACCTGTGTCCGAAGGTCGGCCAGCGCCCGAGCTTTCGCTGCTTCGATATCAGCGTCAGCTTGCGCTCGTTTTTCCTCGATCTCCGGCTCAATCGCTGCTAGGCGGTCTTGACGAACCTGCTCCGCTTCGGCCCGTGCTGCCTCAAGAATTCTCGAAGCTTCAGCTTGAGCCTCGGCAATCTTGGAGTCGTATTCGGAACGCAATTCTTCGGCTTCTGCGCGCGCCGTATCGGCCGCATCTAAGTCGCCTTGAATCTTTTCAGATCGGGCTTCCATCGCCTTCTTAATCGCGGGGTACGCGAACTTCGCCATCACAATGAAAAGAATCGCGAAGGCAGCGCCTCCCCAAATAATTTCATTCCAAACGGGAAGTATCGGGTTCGAAGCCCCCCCTCCGGCATCAGCCGCCGCTAGGAGTCCAATTGAATTCATTGTCTCTCCCTAGGCGAAATTCAGAAGGATGAATACCACGAAACCAATTAGGGCTAGTGCCTCGGTAAAGGCGATGCCAAGGAACATGGTGGTGCGCACCATGCCCGCGGATTCGGGCTGTCGGGCCATGGCGGTAATCGCGTTACCGACTACCAGTCCGATGCCTACGCCTGGACCAATGGCGGCAAGGCCATAACCCAGACCGGCACCGACCGCCTTTAGGCCGTCTAGTGCTTCATCAGCTGCTGCGAGTAAGTCAATCACTCGTCTCTCCTGTGTCTTGTTTGTTTAGTGCTCGGGATGTAGTGCGCCACCGATGTACACGGCAGTCAGAATTGTGAAAATGAAGGCCTGCAAGAAGGCCACGAGAATCTCGAAACCTGTGAGGCCAATCAACACAACAAATGGGGCCCAAATGATCGAAACCAAAATGTTCTTAGCCCACAAATTTTCGCATAATACTGCGAACGTAACTAACAAAAGGTGGCCCGCGAGCATGTTGGCGAAGAGCCTGACTGCTAGCGAAAAGGGACGCACCAAGAATGTTGAAACGAATTCGATAATTGCAACCAGAGGAAGCAAAGCACCCGGGACCCCAGGTGGAATAACGGTGTTCTTGAAGTAACTGAAGAACCCTTGACTCTTAATTCCCACCGCGTTGAAGACGACCCAGACAAGAATCGCTAGGAAAGCGGGTGCCGCCATTCGCGAGTTGGCGGGGAATTGAATGAACGGGATCACTTCGGTGATGTTGGCGAAGAAGATGAAGAAGAAGAGAGAAAGAAGGAAGGGCATGAACTTCATGCCATCGGGGCCCATGGTTTGCATCACGATGTTTTCGCGCACAAAGTCAACGGAAGATTCTGCAACGGTTTGAACTCCACGGGGGACCAGGGCGCTCTTGCGAATAGCCAGCGTAAATATCACTAGTGGGGCGGCCATCGCGAAGAGATAAATGACGCCTACTTTGTTCAGTTCGAGAAAAGTGTTGCCTTCAAAAAGGAATCCAGGCCACTCGAGAAGGCTCTCGATTGCCGGGAAGTGCAGTCCACCGGAACTGCCACCATCACCAGCGGCAAGCAGTTGATTCACTTGATCTCCTTGGATTTCTTCGGCGTCATGTTGCTAGGTCCTAGACCTGGGTAAGCGAGTGATAGTGAAACATAGCGCGTCTCCCACACCAGCAGCCCGAGATGGGAAACGATAATCGTTACACCGAGGGGAACGGGTGCAAAAAAGCTGATTTTGCTCACGGCAAGTACGGCAACCGTGAGGGCTCCGAGTCGGACCAAAAATCCGAATAAGGCCGCGAACATCAGAGCAGCCGGGGAAATACGAGCGGCCCATGTCAACAACAGTGCTGCCGCCACGAAGTTCGCGAAGATTAACGCAACGCCATACGCGGCGGACAGGGCTCCATCCCAACCCCACACCAAGAACGAGACCAACAACCAAAGAGGAACTACTTTGGACCCCCGCAGAAGCATGTCAGCGACTATGCCCTTCTCGGGCTCGTCATCTTGTTGCGAGTCAACGGGGTGCCCATGCCGTCGGTCCATGATTTCGTTCACCTTTCGCCACGCTCCTCAAGGGTCACGCCGGTAGGCAACCGATCATCTACCTCTTCAACTCGGTCAAGGCCACGCTGGTTGGTCGGACGAGCGGCCGTCATTTCTTCTTCGAAGCCGGACATCCTGCCGATGTATCGGTACCACTCGGCTGCGATCTTTCCCAAGAATGCTACGACGCCGAACGACACTGCAATCCATGGGCTTGTTCCTAGCCATCTATCGAATAGCCAACCCAGCCCTGCGAAAATCGCTGGAGTGACGACTATTTCAACCGAGCGCGAAAAGGCATCATCGGTGCCGAAGAATATTTTGTTCTTGTAGAGCGCAGATGCTCGCATGCGACGGGCCGTCTCCGAATTCGTAGCGAACTGGAAGATGCTTGAAGAAGCGGCCTCACCCTATTGGCGTGTGCCGTCAGTTGCAAGCGACACGGCGGTCAAACCCGGTACGTCGTTGAGCGCGTTATGCGCTCCTAACTTCTGCTTCATTATCTGACGCGAAGCGGGTGCTTGGTCGCAACAAGAAGAACAGCAGGACCGCTACCCCAGCCAAGGCGAATGGCAGTACCGCATCACCACTACCTGTCAGTGTCGGAACTAGCGCCACTCCAGACAACAGCCCTGTCCAAGCCCAAAGAAGCACGACCGTCCGCCGATGGCCATGGCCCATCCTCAGCAGCCGGTGATGAAGATGATCCTTGTCAGCTGTAGCAAGCCCTTCACGTCGATATGCGCGGCGCGCCACAGCCAAAGCAACATCAACCAGTGGGACACCCAACATGAGAAATGGAATCGCTATAGGAGCGAAGAAGAAGTAGACCTGCCCGCTGAATTGATCTACGACTCTTCCTCCCACCGTCATCGTCGCTGACGCCATCAAAAGGCCCAACAACAACGCGCCC
This sequence comes from Acidimicrobiales bacterium, assembly GCA_030749275.1. GTDB lineage: Bacteria > Actinomycetota > Acidimicrobiia > Acidimicrobiales > Poriferisodalaceae > UBA6944. The sequence goes on along the minus strand of JASMKJ010000059.1, from coordinate 201 downwards.
CCATCGCCCATAAAAATTCGTGCCGGATGAAAGTTATGAGGCAAGAAACCTAAACAAACCCCAAGGGTCACAAGAGCCAAGAGGGGGCCTAAGTTCGTATCCCCAATAACTCCTGCGTTTTGGAGTGCACCGCTGTACAAGTAAAACGCCCCGGCGGCGATGGCGATTGTGCCTGCTGCGAGTCCGTCTAGTCCGTCGATC
>JASMKJ010000058.1 GCA_030749275.1 Acidimicrobiales bacterium | reverse complement strand
CACAATCCCCGGTTCAGTGATTTCCGCGCCCACCATCACTGTGCACCCGTAAGTCTCATAACCCTGACTTGAAAGCCATTCTTCATTAGTGACCCCGTTCTGACAGCACACCAGTGGTAGTTCCTTGTACAACGCCGCGTGCTGTTCGACGGCATTAAAGGTGTCGTCGGTTTTCATTGCAAGAAGGACGAGCGTCTGATCGTCGATGTCAAGCTGGTGAGCGCTTTCTTCGGCTGGGAGATCCCATGTGCCGGTGGTGTTCTGCGTAACCGTAAGCCCTCGTGTCTGAAGGACTTGAAGATGGGGTCCTCTCGCGACCAATTGCACGCGCCGACCGGCGCTAGCTAATCGGGCCGCAATGACGCTGCCGATGCCTCCGGCTCCATGGACTACGTAGTTCCGAGGTGTCATCCCCAAGACCCATTGCCTGCAGGGGTATTCCAGACTTCGGTAATTTGTCCCTCTCGAATGGTGAAGATTTCTATCCCGCAAATGGTTGATACTTCTCCATTCTGATCGACTAGGTCGGCTTCATACGCAGTCGCGACTGATTCGTGATCTTCAATTAGTTTTCGATTAGTGAATCTCATTGACCGGAATTGTTGATGCAATGAAGCAATTCGGTGGGTCGTCTCCTCAATGGTCAGAGTTATTCGGCTTCCATCAGGCTCATGTCGAATCATCGGGTCGGCTACCAAAGTCTCAAGGGCGTTCAGATTGCGTTGATGGTAGATCTGCTCCGTGTATTGGTCGACAATTTCTGCGGGGCTTGAGTTAGATGAGGTCACGGCTTCATGCTTTCAGAATTGAGGGTGTTAGCGTCGCGGCATGCGTAATTGGAATACAACCCATCCCAATCTCATGGAACCGTTGTTCTGGTTGCAATCGGCGGATGACTGTGACGCGAGTATTGCTCAGTTGCATGCCGAAGCACCTCTCGATTGGTTCGAAGAGCCTTTGCCTGACAATCCTTACCTCCAAGCAGGACCAGGCTATTGGTGTGTTACGCGCCACGAGGATATAGCCGCGATCTCTCGGAATCCCGAGATTTACAGTTCCGCCCAAGGAATCACCATCACCGATACGCCTCCAGAGTTCCTTGAATTCTTTAGCTCAATGATTGCTATGGACGACCCTCGGCATGCCAGGCTCCGCCGCATAGTTTCCAAAGGCTTCACTCCCAAAATGCTGGGCGCGCTCGAGGACTCCGTGCAGACGGTAGCTGCGGGCATCGTCGATGACATTGCCGAAAGAGGTGAGTGTGACTTCGTCACCGATGTGGCCGCAGCTTTGCCCCTCAAAATTGTGTGCGATCTCATGGGCGTACCTGGTTCGGAGTACGAAATGGTGTTCAAGAACACGAACATCATCTTGGGGATAGGTGATCCGGAGTTCAGTCCTGAAGGAGTCGACTTTGTAACAGCATTGCTTAACGCAGGAGGCGAGCTCGCAGAACTAATGGGCGAAGTGGCAGAAGCAAAAAAAGGAGGAGACGGCACTGATTTGACCAGCGTGTTGGTCAACGCCGAACTTGAAGGCGATCACCTGGATCAAGCCGATCTCGCGAGTTTTTTTGTTCTTCTCGTTGTCGCGGGCAATGAAACAACGAGGAACGCCATTTCCTGGGGATTGAAATACCTGACCGACAATCCGGATCAAAAAGCGATGTGGGCAAGTGACTTTGAAAGTCTGGCTTCAGGTGCGGTCGAAGAAATAGTCAGGCTTGCAAGTCCGGTCACCTACATGCGTCGAACCGTAACTGAGGACACGCTTCTGGGGGATCGGGAACTCTCCGAAGGAGAAAAGGTTGCGATGTTCTATCTTGCGGCCAATCGTGATCCAGCTGTTTTTGGAGATCCTTATCGTTTCGACATCACGCGCACCCCGAATCCTCAATGTGGATTTGGTGGACCGGGCCCCCATTTTTGCTTGGGAGCCCACCTGGCCCGGCGTGAAATCACCGTCATGTTTCGGGAACTATTTCAGAGACTGCCCGATATCTATGCGGCAGGTGCGCCCGATCCCCTTCAGTCATCATTTATCCATGGGGTAAAGCATCTTGATGCTCGCTTCACCCCGGTAAGGGCCGGATAATGCCTCGAGCGAGGGTTGGGGAACTGGAGCTTGAATACGAGACGATCGGATCATCGGCTGATCCTGCAATCTTGTTGGTGATGGGGTTAGGGGCGCAGCTGATCCATTGGCACAGTGACTTTTGTCAACGGCTCGCCGACGGAGGATTCCAAGTGATCAGGTTCGATAATCGGGATGCGGGACTATCAACAAAATTCGATGGCCTACAAGTCGACTTCCTTTCTCTCGTGGCCGCTGCACTTGATGGACAAGAAGTTTTCGATACGCCCTATGACCTATCTGACATGGCTAATGATGCTTTTGGGATTCTTGACGAACTTGACATTGATCACGCCCACGTTGTGGGGGCATCCCTCGGTGGGATGATCGCGCAGACCATGGCCATAGAACAGCCCGATCGGGTGCTTTCGCTGACATCAATCATGTCCGCCACCGGCACCCGAGAAGTGATGGACATCCCCGAAGATTCGCTTGCTCTCTTGTTGGCGCCGACTCCCACTGAAAGATCTGCATACATTGCTTACTCCGCCGAGTACGCGATCTGGTCTAGCAAGAGGTACTTTGACCCTGAACTGGCGCAAGAGCACGCCGCGGTTTCGTATGACCGCTGCAACTATCCAGATGGAGCTGGGAGGCAAATTGCCGCCATGTTGGCTAGCGGCGACCGGGAACCGCATTTAGCGAAGATGAAGGTGCCTACGTTGGTGATCCATGGACGTGACGATCGTCTTATTCTGCCGGCTTTGGGCGCGCGGACGGCCGACGTCATTACTGGATCAAACTTTCTGTTAGTGAGTGACATGGGGCACGACCTACCCGAACCGTTGTGGCCGGTTGTCATTGATGCAATACACAGCCATATGCGGAGTTCGAGTTCGATTGCTGGGTGATTCAGCCAACCTAGAAGGATGAAATTACGTTCCCGTGGTCTCTTTATTCTGAGTCACTTTCGCTGATTCTTGTTGAAGCTTTGATATCAGGGCCGAAGCGGCTGGGTTGGCTAAGCCGCTGTCGCGAGTGGTCGCAACGAGAACCCGTTTTAACAGTGGAGTCTTCCGAATCGGGATGAGAGAAGCGGGAGGACGTTCCGCTTGCATGCGGGGGAGCACCGTCCATCCCATGCCTATGTGGACCAATTCGCTGAGCACTTCGGGTTGGTTCGACTCGGCGACAACGCTAAACGGAGCGCCTGCCGAGCGAAGTGCACTCTCGATGAGATCTCTGGTTACGGAACCCCTCGGAAACGTAACCCAAGGACCCCAATTCTGGGGCGTGGAAGCATTGGTTCCGGGGGGAGCATAGATGTAGAGAGCTTCTTCCAGAAGCGGTACTCGCATGAAGGTTGTGGCGTCGGTTGCCACGCACACCGCGAGATCAAGGTCCCCACTAAGGAGATCTTCGAGTAGTTGCCCCGAAGATCCAACTGTTATGTGTAGGTCCAGATGGGGGTTGTTTTCTCGAAATTCCTTTAATGTTTCACCGAAATGGTCCACAGCGGCTGCATCAATCATGCCGACGCGTAGTTTTCCGGCGGAACCTGCACGAACTTGATCAGCCCAGCCAGAAAGGTCGCTTGTGAGGGCCAGGATGCGTCGGGCGTGTTCGGTGACCTCCTGTGCAGCGGATGTCGGTATTCGCTTACGGCCGTTCCAAGCGAACAATTCGATACCCAATCGGCGTTGGAGCTCAGCAAGCCCTTGAGATAAGGCTGATTGGCTGACTCCAAGATCACTGGCGGCCTTAGCCCAAGTCGTTGCTTCTTGAGCCGCAACCAAATACTCCATCTGGGTGATGGATATGTCGGGGAGCCGCGAGCGTGTTGCTGCCATTAGATCACTATCGTAAATCGAAACTTAAGTATTACTTAATATATAAACATAAAACTATTTAAACACTTATGATTCAACTATGAACACAATCGACATCGCACCAGCCACCGGAAAGCTCGGAGTACTCACGCCTGGAATGGGAGCTGTTGCAACGACCTTCATCGCCGGAGTTCTGGCTGCACGACAAGGATTGGCTGCACCGATTGGTTCAGTGTCACAAATGGCTCACATCCGACTAGGCAAAAAGGATGACGATCGTAACCCTTTGATTAAAGATTTCGTTCCCCTTGCCGGACTGGATGACCTTGTATTCGGCGGTTGGGACCCTATTACCCCCAATGCCTTAGAAGGAGCACAGGCTGCCGGAGTTCTGGAGGATCGAGACCTTGCTGCAATTTCGGCTGAGCTAGAAGGCATCGTTGCGATGGAGGCGGTATTCGATCAGAGATGGGTGAAGAAGCTGGATGGTAATCGAGTGAAAGCCTTGGATTCGAAATTGGATCAAGCCGAAGCATTGATGGCAGACATCGAACACTTTCGAACAGAAAACGATTGTGACCGCCTCATCATGGTGTGGTGCGGCTCTACCGAGGCCTACCAAGAGGCAAGCGCTGCCCATGAAACCCTCGAAGCTTTCGAAGAGGCGCTCGCCGCCAACGATGAGAACATTTCACCGAGTCAAATCTATGCATATGCGGCCTTGATGAGTGATGTCCCGTTCGCGAACGGAGCACCCAACCTCAGTGTCGATCTGCCATGCATGATCGAGCTAGCGGAGCGTCGAGGTGTTCCGATTGCTGGGAAGGATTTCAAGACAGGCCAAACGTTGATGAAGACCCTCGTGGCGCCAGGGTTAAAGGCCAGGATGCTAGGACTCAGAGGCTGGTACAGCACCAACATTCTCGGTAATCGAGATGGGGAAGTGTTGGACGACCCAGAAAATTTCAAAACCAAGGAAGTGTCGAAACTAGGAGTGTTGGACACCATCTTGCAGCCCTCTGTCTATCCCGACTTGTACGGCAACATTGATCATGTGGTCAGGATTAACTACTACCCGCCCCGGGGAGATAACAAAGAAGGCTGGGACAACATTGACATTTTTGGATGGCTTGGTTACCCAATGCAGATCAAAATTGACTTCTTGTGTCGAGACTCCATATTGGCTGCACCCATCGTTTTGGATCTGGCTCTCTTCCTGGATCTTGCGCAACGAGCGGGTGAATCTGGAGTACAGGAGTGGTTGTCGTTCTACCTGAAGGCACCGCAATCTGGTAGCCCATCAGGCCCTGAGCACGACATCTTTATCCAACAAACGAAACTGAAGAACACACTGCGGGAATGGATGGGAGAGGAAGCTGTCACCCATTCCGAAGCGGGCTAACCCGCGTCGAACTTGAAGAATCACCATCATCAGTGATTACTCAGGGCCTCAAGCAGTCGCTTTCTCGCAGTTGGCTCAACATTGACGCCAATAAGTTAGCGTCGTCTCTGTTATTGACCGGAATACTGAATTCGATTCGGTCGATCAAGTGACCAAAACGCTTGTTTAGCAACGAAGCGATCTTGTCATGTGTTCCGACGGTGGCGATCGTGTGAAACATCTCGTCGCTCACTAGGACGGGAATTTCGTCCCAACGCTGTTCTCGG
>JASMKJ010000057.1 GCA_030749275.1 Acidimicrobiales bacterium | reverse complement strand
CGCTGCGCCGTTGAACGCCGCCGCGCCAAATTGAATCGACCGCCGGCGTGAGTGTCGATCAACTGAAAACCCAGGGTGGGGTCGCCCAATTCGGGTGGACGTGGTTTGTATGTTTGTATGTTCGGGGCCAGATATTTTTTTGCGTGGGGGGGTGAGTTGGGAAGAACCGGCCTGAGTCTCTTCCAGGGTTCGGCTCCAGAAACCGTCAAAAATCTCGACAAGGATAATTCGAGCAGAAATGCGATCACAATTCGGCCCGTAACAACTAACTTAACCAGCGCCCACAAAAGTTGGGGAACTCCAGGATCGACGCTTTGGAGCATCTGTCAGGAATGAAATAGCCAAGATCATCCAGAAGGCTCAGAACCGCCGAAAATACGTCCCCACTGTTCCCCTCGCCTCTTATGACCGAGCCGTCAGCCAAAAGCCGAGCCAAGCATTCATTCGGGATGAAATCATGGCAAAGGTCGGAGGGGTGGCGGTTTTTGATTGCCTTCGTTCGGGTGTGTCGCCTTTGAGTTTGGTGGGGCGTGTCGAGTTGGGTGCTCCGTCGTTGTACCCGGTTAAGGCGGTTAAGAAGCGGGTGGGGAAGGTGTGCTCCGGTCCAGGTCGTCAAGGCTAGATGTTAGCGACTCGGAACGCTGGGCACACTGATCTGCCAAAGGAAGAAGGCTTTTGCCCCGCCGATGCGGCAGGAAGCCTGGCCAATTGGGTGCGAGACAAGAGGCCGAATCCCACCATTGTTGAAGGTCACGCCGTGGATGTCCTAGAACGACTGATTGCCGATACGCCCACAATGCACGGAGCAGTGAGTAGCATGGCGGCGGAATTCTATCGCGAATCGGCGTAGGCGGCCGGCGTGTTTCCGGGGTCATGCTGGCGTGAACGGGTTCATCGTGGCCTCGTACTGGCGCGTATGAGGTGAACTTCCTGGTTTCGGAAATGAGGTCGGCATCTCCCAAGTTGAATCTGCGAGTTGTTTCGTGGTAGCATTCATCCATGTCAACTGAAACACAAGGCGACTTTCGAGAATTCAACCGTTTCGTTACTGAGCAGCTTGCCGGACGGGAAACGGAACTGAGCCTCGAAGAAAGCGTCGCGGCATTTCGAGCCTACCAATCGGAGTTGTCCCGTTGTCGTGACGAACTACAACCGGCAATCGACGAGCTTGATGCGGCCGGAGGCATCGCTCTCGACATGGATGTGATCATCGCCCGGGGCAAGCAACAGCTGGCCGAGGAAGGCATATCGGAATAAATGCCGACGGTCAAACGAAGCTCCGACGCCGAAACGGACCTGCTCAACATCTACTTGTACATTGGCCGCGAAAAACGCAGTCCGACGGCTGCGGAGCGACTACTTCGAGCGATTGAAGAAAAGTGTTTCGAGTACGCTGGCCAGCCACACATGGGAACATCACGTCCCGATCTTGGCCAAGACATTCGCGTATTCCCATGCGGCACGAAGTCCAATCCAAGGGAATGGGTAGTCGTCTATCGCCCAAATGAAGACGGAATTGAGATCGTTCGCGTTTTCAGAGGGAAGCAGGACTATCCCAACCTGTTCTAGATTCTTGATGAGCCGGCGACTCAACTCCTCATTGGACGCGATCACAAGGCGAGTGACCGAGCAACTGGATTTGAACTCCGCATGTCCTTTCGATGCACGAAGATGCGGCAAGATAGCGACTGAGATGCCGATGGCGTCGCGTAAGTTTGAACCGTACCTTGAGCGACGTAAGTCTAGTGCTGGAAAAGAGAAGGCCGTTCGAGATTCTCTCCGAATGGCCCTTTGTCCAGTCAAGTCGGGGCGAAAGGATTTGAACCTTCGACCTCTGCGTCCCGAACGCAGCGCTCTACCAGGCTGAGCCACGCCCCGAGGGTCGTTTATCTTAGCTGCACGACTCAGCTCGGCAAAGGGGGATCGGGAAGCCCCGCGATTA
>JASMKJ010000056.1 GCA_030749275.1 Acidimicrobiales bacterium | reverse complement strand
CAGCGTCGACGACCACTAACCTCAGCGGCGGTCAGTGCCCTTCTACGATGAGAACCCTTGGAACAGCTCGATCGAGCCATATGGGATCCATGAAACGTCGCAACCCCACCACCACATTCCTCATCGGCTTCCTGGTGGTCGTTGTTTTGAGTGCGTGCACTGAACAGACCTACCCCATGCCGAGCACAACCCCTGACCCTGAATTCGATGCCGCTTTTGGGGTACCTATGCCTGATGGGACACCGTGCCATGAGCTGTTCGAACCGGCCACAGAAGGCGACCCGAACGGTGCGCTGCTACCCGGCACCCATGGCGGGGACTTGGTGAGTGGTTGGGCGTTCGAAATGAAACAACCCGCAGGGTTCAAAGATCACGGATGTCAGGTTGTTAGTTCCCCACATCCAGTTCGCCAGGGCCAGTATTCGTTTCGTTTCGAAGTACGAGACGGGGACTGCAACTCAAATGACGGTTGGGATGACTGCACCACTGACCGATCCCGACACGAACTATCTCAAAGCTGGCGACCCGAAGCCGTGTACGGCGAAGACATGTACCCCAACAAAGCTGGAGACGACTTCTGGTACGGCTGGTCGATGTGGTTGCCACCAAAATCATTGCAACAAGGCAAAACGTCGACGTTCATTGGGCAGTTCAACTCCGATAACTCAGCCCGTTTCTATCTACGGGACTTCAAAAACGGTTTCGGATACACCTTCAACGACCGTAACTACGATCTGATAGCTCAAGACACAGTGGCACCCAACCCTGATGTTCGAGGTCATTGGGTTGACGTCATGATGCACGTCGTCTGGTCGGAGGGCGACACCGGTCGCATCGAGCTGTATCTCGACGGTGAACTGACCAAAACCCTGACCGGACCCAACATGGACGGAGCAACCAGAACTACGTTCGATTTCGGTATCTACAACGCCTTCATCTCCAAATGCAGGTGCGACGTGATGTTGACACAACACATGTATTTCGATGAGCTCCGTCGAGGAACAACACGACAAGACGTCGAACTAGCTCCCCATGACCCGAACGAAGTGGGGGACAAAACCTATGCGCCTGGAATCGTTAAAGCTAAAGAAGTTGCCGTTTCATCAGGGTTTCCTCGCACCTGCCAAGCCTGGGAAGGAATCCAAAACCGACCTGACTTAACTGAACTGGAACGACTCGCCAGTCACGACCTCGTCATTTCAACGCCCCACGTTCTCAACCTGGACTGGGTCCGCACCGACGACCAGCCGTATCCGGGTTTGTCGACAACTCTTGAAGCGACATGGAACGGCAAACCTTCCGTGAAGAAAGACGCCCTCCACCAACTCAACCCAAATTTCACGTTCATTGCGTCTGTGTTCTACAGAGAAGGACCCTTTGTCGGAGATGAGGCCACGATCACGGACCTATGGAAATTCGGGGACTACCCTCCCGATTCTCCGTTTTGGATTCGAGACGAATCAAACGAACCGGTTCCTGCGTTCGGTATGGACAACAACCTTGATGGAGTCATCCAACCCGAAGAGATCCAGTTGGCGTTGGTCGACTTCCGCAACCCTGATCTGATCGAATTGATAGCTCAGAAAGCTTTCGCCCTGGAACAGAGCGGTGTGGTTGACGGAATTTTCTTGGACTGGTGGAATGAACACCACCGAACTGCGGGATCGTTCCTTCACTGGGATGAGTTCTACATGACGTTGGAGGAAGAGGTAGAGGCACGCCTTGCTATCTTGCGACGCATTCGAGAATTAGTCAGTGATGATTTTCTGATCGTAGGGAACACCAACCAATGGACCGCACCCCTGTCGGCTCCCTACCTGAACGGTATGTTCATGGAAGCGGTGAAGGCAGACACATTTTCGGGATACACAACCGAAGAACTGCAAACTATAGAGGACTCTCTGTATTGGGGATCAGAGAACCTGAGAGAACCCCGGACGAGTTGTTTGGAAGGCTGGAGAGTTGTCTACAACTACGTAGAAACAGACCACGACGCACAGATAGCGGAACGAAATTCTGAAGAGAACCAACGATGGATGCGCCTCATCACCACTCTCAGTTTGACCCATTCAGACGGTAACGTCGTATTTGGTGCAGACCCCATCGAGGCACACGCCCACAACTGGTATGAGTTCTGGGACGCTGATCTCGGTCAACCTTTAGGACCGAAACGAACAACACACCAAGACATCAACGGCCTGTTCATTCGAGAGTTCACCAACGGTTATGTGGTCTACAACCGGTCAGGTTCCGCCCAGGAGATCGCCTTCGAGCACCAATACCAAGCAGTTTCTCAAGGCCATACCCGCGACACCCATCTGGTCGCCGACATGGACGGTGAGATATTTGTTTCGGCATCATGATGTAATTGGGGAATGGAGCTCGGATGACGCGGCAACTCTTAGCCGAAACTTGTTTGGGTCAACCTGAAGCTGTCGAAGATTTCCCTTTCGGCGATCACGTCTCGGTGTTCAAGGTGGGAGGGAAAATGTTCGCGCTACTTCCGATGAGATCTGATCATCTTTCCTTAACCATTAAATGCGACCCTGAAAGAGCAGAATCGTTAAGGCAGAAGTATTCCTCTGTTCGCGCCAGCAACTTTCACAAGAAGCATTGGAACCGAGTTTTTCTTGATGGCTCCATACCGTTAAGCGAAATCCAGGAGTGGATTGAAGATAGCTACGACCTTGTCGTTGACAACTTGCCTAAAGCTCTCAAATTACGTCTCCAAGGTGAGGTTAAGGGTCTCAGCTAAGGCCTTTGGACTGCCCTGTCTCGTTTTGGTGTTAGTTGGAGTCAATATAAAGTTGACGCCCCCGCTTTGATTGCGGGGGCGCCTTAGTACACCTGAGATGTTGTGCCTGACGAAACGTCAGGACTTCACTGCGCGAGGACCGACACGCTCATCATCAGGCGGGATGGTCCGGGATTGGAGTCGCCACCTCTTCCTTGATTTAGGAAGGAGGCTTCCTCCCAAGTTGGCAGGTCGCCTCAGCGCCCGACCACCTCCAGAGTCCTCTTAAGTAACGGCATTGTATGGACCACCTCCTTTCTCTGGTGCACAGATAGTGACACACTCTGCCAATTGTCCGTGCCACCAAAGAGTGAAAATTCAGTGATGTGCGTTTACTGGACCGCGTTTCTGATCGCTTGCGTTACAGCCTGAGTTCCCAGGTTTGCAATCTGATCGGGAATAGCTGCTATTTCCTGGGTAGAGAGTAGGAAGAGAGCGTCGCCATCAACCGAGGTGTGAGGTGGATCGATAGCGCGCGCTATGCCGGTGTGTGCTAGATCCGCGACCCGGCAGGCTTCGGCTTTTGTGAGTTGGGCGTTTGTTACCAAACACCCGATTGTGGTGTTTGCTTTTTCTTCTCCTGATTCCCAGGCGGCTACTTCTTCGATTGACACGGCCGGGTAGCGCGGGGTATCCGGCGGTGCGGATGAGCCTGCAAGTACCGTTCCGTCGGGGTTTAGGACGTCGCCGAATGCATTTACTGCGACTATCGCGCCGACCACAAGGTCTCCGGATTGGACGACACTTATTCCCTGACCACCGGGACTGGCGTACCCTCTGCCTGCTGCTTTACCGACGGTGCAACCTCTACCAACTCCAACACGACCAGAGCTAGGGTCCAAGTTCGTAGCAGCCTCGCAAGCCATTCGACCCGCATTTGGGCCCGGTCGAGGATTGTTCGGGCCCGTGATATCAAAAACCACCGCCGCAGCCACCACCGGTACTATCGCTGAGGCCAACTCGAGTCCCCTGTTGTTCTCTACACACCATTCTGCGACACCGTCTGCCGCGGCTAAGCCAAACACGCTGTTACCGCATAAGACAACAGCGTGGCACTCCTGTCCCGAACCAGTTGGCCCTAACGCAGCCGCTTCTCGAGTGCCCGGGGCTCCACCTCGCACAGCTATGGCCCCGAGAGAGCCTGCGGGTGGGAGTATGGCAGTCACTCCTGTCGCGTTTTCTTCGTCAGTCCAACATCCCACCTTCACTTCTTCGATTCCTAGAGCCATATGCCGACCTCACGTTTGTGCGCGCATTAGAAAGGTTACGGTGCCTGAAGGTCACACTATTCATCGATTGTCTAAAGATTTGCGGTCAGATCTGGCCACAGGTGTGGTCAAAGCGACGTCACCGCAAGGACGGTTCGATCATGGTGCTTCGCTCATAACTGGGAAACCTCTGTTGGGCAGTGAAGCATGGGGAAAGCATTTGTTCCTTCGCTTTTCGACTGAGACGATTCTGCATATCCACCTCGGATTGATAGGGAAATTTAGGCCACAGCCCCTTGACGTTTCCCCGACCGAAACGGTGCGGCTTCGTTTGGAGGGCCGTCAAGCATGGCATCTCACAGGTCCCCAAAAATGTGTGCTGGTCGGAGCGGATGAATTTGTTGCGACAACGGACGCTCTCGGGCCTGACCCGCTTCGCCGAGGTAGTCGATGCGAAGACTTTGCGGTCGGGTTAGCTAAGCGAAAGACTCCGATCGCGATTTCACTTCTGGACCAATCGGTGATTGCTGGAATCGGCAACGTTTACCGGGCCGAATTCCTTTTCTTGCTGGGCATTCACCCCAAACGCCCTTCCTGTGATCTGAATCCAGCCGAGATAAAAAATCTTTGGGATTTGTCGGTTTCCCAATTACGGCAGGGGGTTCGTCTAAACCGGATCGTTACGGTCAGTCAAGAAGACTCTGGCCGAACACCTGGGCGCCTTAAGCCCGAGGACTCTTTGTATGTGTACAAGCGGGAGGGTCAGCCATGTCGCCGATGCGCTTCTCCTATTAGGGTCAGCGCATTCGCCGGCAGGAATTGTTGGTGGTGTGATCGTTGCCAAGCCAGGTGACGCCTTTGATGTATGCAAATGAGCACTCGGGTTCATAACGACTGGTTCTCTAATCACCTGCTTATGTGACCACCCGAGTCAAATCATCCGCTCCAAAGACTGCTTGATGTCTCTCAACGGCGCTGGCACGTCGGACACCAAGTCGTTGAGCGAGCATCAATGGTGCGAGATCGGAGCACGGAGCCACAATCAAGGCAAGGAAGACCTGCTCTCCCGTAACAGTGGAGATAGTTCTGGTTCGAACCCTCGCCTTCTAGGTTGCGATAGTCACGAAGTGTTGTTCCGCCCATTTCAATCGCTTGAGACAAAACCATGCGCAAGCTCTTGAGCAGTCTCTCCGCCTGAAGGCGGGTGATGGACCTAAGAGAAGGATTTATTCGAGCATGGAAGAGCGCTTCGTCCGCATAAATATTTCCGACACCAGCGACCACTCGTTGCCCCAAAAGTTGTGTCTTGATCCTTTGTTTACGACCCTTCGTTCTGCGCCAAAGTTCGTCGGCTGTCAGTCCCGTAGCAAACGGTTCTGGTCCCATTT
>JASMKJ010000055.1 GCA_030749275.1 Acidimicrobiales bacterium | reverse complement strand
GAACATCAAGGATTTGCTTTGCTCCCATTCCTCGGCGGTGATGTCGCGGCCGTGGAACATTTCGTGAAGGGCACGCGAGTACACGTCGAACGGGGTGAACAGTTCGGCGTGCCGTTGGATGACGCGAAGAATGTCGTCGTTGATGTCTTCAGCGTCGTCCCAGTGCTTCTCAAACCACTGTTGGAGGTCTTGGACATCGCCTGCGCTGGTTGCCCGGATGTTTAGTTCAACGTTTTGACTGAGGCCTGGGCAGGTGAAGTTGCTGGAACCCACCAGAGCGAACGATCCGATGACATCAGTGTTTCCATGGGTGATGTAGGTCTTCGCGTGGAACTTGTCTCGGTTGTAGACCTTGCATTCGATCTGACCGGACTGAATCGCCGCGATGATGGCATCGACACCGTTGAGAAACGGATTGTTGTGTTTGTCTGTCTCCAGGCTTTCGTCGAGCTTGACTTCAGCGCGGGATCGGACGGCTTCGAGGAGCGCTCTCTTGGTGCGGTGGGTGACTTCGTCACCCATGAGGATTCGGATCTTGTCGAGCTTTTTCCAGTGGCCGTCTAGTTCTAGAAGGGCACCGATTTCGAAGTAGCCGGTTGCGATGTCGAAACTCTTGGCGTGCTCGCACCACTGGCGTAGGTAGTGAAGGCCGGAGTGTTCGGGGTCTCGGTTATCGACAATGAAGAGCCCGTCGCTATCCGCCATCGGCCCATCATCGCACCACCGTGGAATCATTGCTGTGGTCCGGTCTGCTACTGGTCGATTGGGTCGCCGAAGCGGCCTACATTTGGTGACCCCCATTTGGGTCGGTGGCGGCTGGGTGTATGTCCGCGCTCACTCCGATGTGAGTCTTCAGACTCGCTGGACTCACTCTCGCCGCAGTGGTGGTCGGGGCCGCAGTGGTCGTCTGCGCCTCAAGTGCTTCGACCTTGTCACGTAACGCCTGCAACTCCGCAGAGTCGCTGCCACCCGAACAACCCGATACGAGCAAAATGGCCACAATCCCCATAGCGCGCCACTGCCTCATAGCTGGAGTCTGTCACCCCTCCCCTGAGGGGAGCGGTGGACACGGCCTGGTTCGACAAGGACTAATCCCCCTCCGCAGCGAGGCCCTAACTGTTATTTGTACCTATTGCCCCTACGATGAAAAGAGAGCAGAGGAGCAGTGTGATGGCACAACTGAGACGGAATGACCCGAGGGACACGGCAGACGGTTGGGATGCCGGATGGGAGAACGCCCTCGACGAGGGAGAAGGTGTAGAGGAGGTACTGCTCCAAGTCGGCGATACCGAGTTTCGAAGTGAACGTGGCTACTACGTTCGAAATTTTGACCAACCGCTGCTAGGAAAGAACGAATCAGACGACCCTTACTTGGCCTGATAGGTAGACCCGCTTGGAGTAACCGGGTCTAGCCCTGCTTGTTATTTTGGGTCTGCCAGCCAATCAGGCTCAAGTGCGATTTCTGAATTTGGCGCCCCGCTCTAGGGAGCCCACATCCGCCCCTGTCGGAGGCGACTAGGCCCCTGTTCGGTTCGGGGGTACTGGAAATGGTCTCTAGCGTCAGGGGGCGTACCACCATCGACAAACTCTTGAGGCCGGACCCCGTCTGTGTTGTCTCCAAGATGATCGCTCTGGGACGGGGGCGTAGCAAGCTTCAGGGGACGCACCACGGGTACTGATTCGTTATTGGCGACCTTCTGGCAGCCCCACGAGTCGGCGGTCTACTGCCATCAGTCGCCCCTTTCGAGCGCCAATCTTGTCAAGCGAAATGATCTCTTCATCATTCGCGACAACCGCTCCTGGATTTAGGCCGGCCTGCACCGGTGCTCTTAGCCGTTGGCCGTGTCCTTCCGTGTTCTTGCTGTAGACGGGCCGGACAACTACATGCCCCGGATGCACCTTCGTCACGACCACCGGCCGATACTTGGCCGTTGTCTCAGGGGCCGTTGGGTCTGCCCGGCTATACGGAACCTCAGCAACGACAACCACTCCAGGTTCCACGTCGGGCGTCTCCGGCAGCTCAAGTGGTTTCCCGTTGAGGAGAACGCCGGGCGGTTCCTTATTCAGACCGATCTCATCTGGTCCGAGGATCTCAATCCCAGAGATGGCTTTACGAATACGAAGTCGAACATTATCTGCACTCGTCCACAACGGGTCCACTAGAGCGGGTGGGACCGGTACGGAAGTGCTTGTTCCATCCAGAGGGCGCCAATACCACTGCCCGTTCGGGCTAGGACCGGAGAGAACGCCCTCAACAACCTGTTCAGTCACTGAGATGGGTAATCAGCCCGCCGACCTGACTGCACACAGGCTCAAGATCGATCTTTC
>JASMKJ010000054.1 GCA_030749275.1 Acidimicrobiales bacterium | reverse complement strand
AGTTGCCGGCCTCTGCCTCCATGGGTCGAGAGAGCCATCTCTTTAGTATTATTTTCGAGGCTACGAGTTTTAGCCAACCACTTACGATATATCTCGATCAACATGTCATACGTTTGATCTTCTTCCTTAGCGTCATCGTACTTTATCATGGGGAGTTTCAGTCCTTCCGACTTCGACATCTCCGTGTAAAGCAGAATCCGCTGGTGATCGATATCGAGAGGGTTGGTCATACGAGCGACGATGGTCTGAAAATCGGAAAGAAACTTATACGCATCTTTATCGCCATACGATTCCCATTTGATCGCAGCGAGATGCTTGATGGTACAAACTTCGAGTAGGCTCTTATCGGTCGCGAGGCTGTGGTAAAGCAGCGACAGCACCTTTCGCGCAGTGATGAGCTGCATAGTCATCCCATACATTGTGCGTTGGCGCTCAATTTCGTCGTGCAGCCTCGAGTCTCCCTTACACAATTTGAGCAGACCGGGTTTGAGGTTTCGATTCATGTTGACCATTCTCTTGGGGATGAGGTCCAAACGTGGATCATCAACCTTCCAAGGAAGCATCTCATCGAGGAACTTCTTTTCAAGCATGTCAGTTCTCTGAGACACCTGAAGAACTGCCTCGACTACGTTCATATGGAAAGTGCGCATTTCGTGTTGGCTCGTGGGGCGAGAAGGCAGGTTCGGTGCCTTAGTCGACATTTTGTGAGTGGTCGGAGTGGATTTCCCGGAGTCAGCGTCAACCGTCTCCTCACCCTCCTCCGACTCTTCACCTACAATGTCGATACGAGGAACGTTCGTGGCGCTTTCGACAACAACCACAGGAGCACCTGCCGGGTGGTCGAGAAGCAACGCCCGGGTCAAGTGGATGGACCCAAAGGCTTTAATGTTGATTTCCTCGAACACATCGCGGCCAATACGAATTTTCTGACCGACCTTCATACCTCGGGTAGAAACAACCTGCAAGGTCAAATCTCCCGCTTTGGCACGCTGGGTTAATTGGGTGGTTAACATCATTGGTGGTGTTGGGCCTACGGGTGTCTTCGGTAGAAGCCTGGTGAGTTCAGCATTCGCAGCTTCCCCGACAGAAAGAACTTGAGGGTTCGTTTCTGGCTTGGGCTCGACCTCTTGGATCTCGCCTAGGTACCCGGTTTCCGGCTGGGTAGCCGGTTGGCCCCAATCTTGTTGCACCTGGGCAACCATGTCTGTGAGTTGACACATTCTCATGTTTTGGGTTTTGAGCTGTCTGGCGATCTCCGCGTCGCGATCCCCCTGTTTCTTGAGTTTCGGATCAGCATCCGTCACGCTATTGATCAGTTCAACGCCGTGGTGATTCCACACAGGCGGAACGCCCGTCAGAAGTTCGAACTGCTTGGACAGCCCAGCATTCCGCTGAACCATCACGTCGAGTTCGGTTTCTGCACCTTTTAGGTCTCGGTCCAGGACGAGGACCTCTTCTTCTCGTTTTTCACTCAGTTTCGAGTGGGCCTCAGATGTCTGTCGTAAGACTCTGTTTTCGGCCTCCTCGTCGGAACACATTTGGTTTAAGCGAGCAATTTCGCGTTCCACGACGGGCAAACGAGAAATGAGAGGGCCATTTCGGGCTTGTTCATCACTAATCCCTTTTAGTTGTGCGTCTGAACGCGCGAGACTAGCACGCAAATCGGCGGAAGTCCCCTGCTCTCGAGCAAGGGCTTCACAAAGTGACCGATACTGCTGTTGGGCGGCGGGCAATTCTAGCTGCAGCTGAAGAAAGGCCGCATAAGAGTCGCTCTCCTGAGTGACCATCCGTTGAGCAGTGTCGAGTTCACTACGGAAGGTTTGCATGCGGTTCTCGGCGCTTGAGAGACCAGCAACATCGTCCTGGATCCTGGCGTTCGCCTCTTCGTAGATGACCCTAGCATTGTGCTCCCACGTACAGGCTATATGCTCAAACTGGAGCGCATGATGGGCCATTTCGATACAGCGAAAATCACGCTCTTGGATTTCTTGGGTGGCCGCTATGCCGATGACGGCGGTCATGTGCGCGTACTTTTCAGCATTGTCATGACTACGCACAGCCTCTTCATAACATTGTCGAGACTCGGCTTGGGCCTGGTAGACCTCCGTTCGGTATACGGCTTCCATATTCGAGCCATATACTCGGAAACGTTCAATGGCATTGTTCGATTGGGACAAACGTTGTGACAAATCAACGCCGCTCAGGTGAGCGAGGTCCATAACACGTCCAATGCCATTGGGGTCTACCTCTCCTGCCGGATGGGTCGCATGGACCTCCGCAACGATGCGAACGATGGAATCCCAACCTTGTTCTCTTGGAGGGGATTCGGCTGGTGGAGCCAACGGGGGATCCATCGAGGCATCGACAGGAGTGGGATCTTCCACGATGGGGGTTTCGTCACCCAGTGCCGCATTGTTGAACGACATTGGAAGGCGAGATGCCCTGGGTGACGCGCGCCGAAGGGCAGGACCGTACGGTGCGGCATTGAAACGACCGGTAGCAGCACGGAGGCTGCGAGGAGAAGCGGAAACGGTTCGGCGTGGCGTAGGAGGGTGGTGGTCGCTCGCGGAGCTGGAATTGCCCGACAGTGGGCGCATCACATGCATCCGAGC
>JASMKJ010000053.1 GCA_030749275.1 Acidimicrobiales bacterium | reverse complement strand
GTCGAAAGAAACAGCTATCCCATCTTCACTTATTGTTAATTCGGTCATGATGTCGAGAGGTTTGTCGACGCCATCAACCCGCATAGAGGACCTCCAAGTTCCGCTGGGGAGAGCAGCGATTTCTTTGAGCATCGCCGAGCGGGAAGTTTCAATGATGTATTCACCGAGATCGTCGAGGTCATCGAGGTCGTATTCATCCATCATGTCGATGAGACGCAGTGCGCCGACACGGTTGCAAGCGGCAAGCGAATAGATGTCACCCATGACTTGGACGCTGTCTCGAACATTGGTCTCAATGATCTTTACGACGTTGGGGTCAAAGACCTCTTCGGTGGCAAAACGCATGATCGGCAACTGCAAACCTTCGTGGAAGATTTCGCGAGATGCTGAGCTAAAACCGACCCCGCCGATATCAACTACGTGACTTGTACAGGCGAAGAGTGCTACAACTCGGTCTCCGCGAAAAACCGGTGTCACGACGACAACGTCGAAAAGGTGGCCGGTGCCTTTCCAGGGATCATTGGTGAGGTAGATGTCGCCAGGTCGCATGGTGTGTACCGGGAACTCATCTAAGAAATGGCCAACCGAAGCGGCCATGGAATTGACGTGACCTGGTGTGCCGGTCACCGATTGAGCCAACATCCGCCCCTGTGGGTCAAAGACCCCTGCTGAAAGGTCTCCCGCTTCGCGAGTGGAAGTCGAAAACGCGGACCGAACGAGTGTGGTGGCCTGTTCTTGGACCACCGCGATCAGTCGGTTCCACATGATGTCCCTGTGCAGGGTTTCTAATGCTTGGGAGGGATTGTTGTTGGATTCGTTTGACGCCACATTTTGACCTTGGATTCGAAGATGTCCGCTTTCGGTCAGCCATGCGCGATATGACGCGGGAACAAAGGTGGTGGTCTGATCCTCGGTGATGAGGGCGGGCCCTTGTACACAGAAGCCTTGAAGATCGTCACGTCCGACTATTGATGTTGGTGTCGTTGTCGCGGTCGCAGAATCAGCGACCATTGTCGTCTGTAAATCTGTGATCGTCTGCCTTGGAGCACCCGAATTTTCAAGCGGTGTTGGCCGTGGCGGTGAGCTGACCGTCGCGACCCAGCTCAAGGTCTCCACCCCCAGTCCGGTGATCTCGCGACCGTAGAGGCGTCGGTATTCGTCGACGAATGCCTCCTCCAATACCTTTTGAAGATGGGCCGCATCCGGTCGGGGGGTGCAGAGAATTTCTTCAAGATCGAGGTCGACGGTTATTTCGTGGCCCTGGCCCGCGTACCGCATGAATGCCTTGGCGCTTCGGCTCAACTCCGAGTCCTGAGAGGCTCGGCGAACAATCAGTTCCGATTCGTTGAGCATCTCCTCGAGCATTGTGGTGAGGTCGTTTACGTCGAGCGCGTCGAGGTGGACGTATCGGGTTCTAACGTTTTCGTGAGATGCGGGAGCGTGCAAGAAACCAATTGCCGAACCAACGCCCGCCCCGCTCGGAACAATCACGTCGGAAATACCCAGTTTCTCTGCGACACGGACTGCATGGAGGGGGGCGGCTCCACCAAACGCAATTAGCGTTCCGTTGGTGATGTCGCATCCTTGTTCGATCGCGTGGACCCGGCCAGCGCTGGCCATATTTTCGTCAACCGTCTCCACAATTCCGATAGCGGCCAATTGAGTGTCCAAGGAACCTTCACCAGTCAATGTGCTGGCAATTGCCTGAAGTGCAGCTTGTTTTGAAAAGTTGAGGTCGCCGCCAGAAAAGCCTTCAGGGAGAATGCGGCCCAAGGTGACGTCAGCGTCAGTGACCGTCGCCGCCTCTCCGCCCCGACCGTAGCAAGCGGGCCCAGGTTCACTACCAGCACTGGTTGGACCCACAGCGATGCGCCCTAACTCATCAAGTTGGGCGATCGAAGATCCACCGGCACCAATTTCGACCATCTCGATTACTGGTAAGCGTAGTGGCAATCCGCTGCCCGCCAAGAATCTGTATTCGCGCCCAACCTCAAACTCTCGTGATGTCCTGGGATAGCCGCCGTTGATGATGCAGAGCTTCGCGGTGGTTCCGCCCATATCAAAACTCAACGCCTTGTCCAGTTGGAAGGAGCGAGCCAATTCGGCGGATAACAACGCTCCTCCGGCAGGGCCACTTTCTACAAGTCGAACGGGGAAACGGAGAGCGTCATCGAGAGTTCCGAGGCCTCCGCCCGATTGCATTAGGAGCATTGGACAGTTCATTCCTAATGAGCGCCTGCGAGATTCCAGATCTTCCAGGTAACGGGTGAGCAAGGGCTGGATGTAAGCATTCGCACATGTCGTTGACAGACGTTCGTATTCTCGGATCTCCGGACACACTTCACTTGAAAGAGCGATCGCGGCATCTGGCAAGTGAGTGCGCACGAAGTCAGCTGCTCGTTGTTCATGTTCCGCGTTGATGTAACTGTGCAGGAAGCCGATAGCGACGCTCTCCACAGCGTTCTCTTTCATCGAGCGAATGGCGACTTCGAGACCTTCAATGTCTAAGTCACGAAGCACACGGCCCGTTGAATCAAGTCGTTCGGCTATACCAAAGCGGAGGTCGCGAGGGACAAGGGGTTCCGGTCGCGTCATGGCCAGGTCGTATTGTTCGAATCGGTTTTCGTGGGCCATTTCAACTGAGTCGCGCATACCTGCAGTTGTGAGGAGTGCTGTAACGGCACCGCTTCTTTCAATCAGAGCGTTGGTCGCGAGGGTCGTGCCGTGCACGAATACATCAACGTCGCTAGCGCGGAGCTTGGCATCGATCAAGACATCTTCTATTCCCTGAAGCACCGCTGTCGCTGGCTCTTGAGGGGTGGTTAAGACTTTGGTGGTGTAGAGGTTGTTGGGCGTCTCAAGTGCAATATCAGTAAATGTTCCACCGATATCTGCTGCGAGACGAATCAGCGCCATGGTTGGAGCCTAGAGCAGAGAACGACGATCACAATTCGAGGGAATCGAGGTTGCGTGAAATCACCATTTTTTGAACCTCTGAGGTACCTTCGTAGATCTGGTAAACGCGGACGTCGCGAAAAATCTTTTCGACGAGGTGATCCTCAAGAAACCCGGCGCCGCCATGAATCTGAATCGCTTGGGATGCGACGCGTTCCGCCATTTCTGACGCAAACAGTTTCGCCATTGAGGCAGCAGTAGAGGAGTCCCTTCCTGCATCGTGCAGCGCTGCTGCGTGCAGGTACATCTGACGGGCAACCTCAACCTGTGTTGCCATTTCGGCGAGAGTGAATGCGATGGTCTGATGTTTGATGATTGGCTTACCGAAAGTTTCCCGCTGGGAGGCGTAGTCGCGAGACAGCTGCAATGCCTGCCGGGCACCACCCACGGCTTGCGCAGCTGTCGCTATTCGCCCCAAGGAAAGACCCCCGAGAGCGATGCTCAGACCGCCACCCTCGATGCCGAGTAGGTCCGTTGAGGGAACATGCATCGAATCGAAGCGCACCTGGCAGAGGTCGTTAGTTTTGTGACCAAGTTTCCGTTCCTTGTTGAGTACCTGATAGCCAGGGTTGTCTGTGGGTGTGACGAAAACGCTGATTCCGGATTTATTTGCCTCTGGATCGGTCACAGCGACGATCATTG
>JASMKJ010000052.1 GCA_030749275.1 Acidimicrobiales bacterium | reverse complement strand
AGCGGGGGCGAAGTCCCATCCGCGTTGGTGACCCTCATCAACCACCGTTGCCATTGCTCTATCAAGAAAGTCATGAGGCAATGTGGTGACGACTTCACCCATCTTCATGGCGCGATCTCGGGGCAGGTCATAAAGAAAATCTTGAACTCCTTCAGATCGGAATCGCTCTAGAGCTGTTTTGAGCCACCAGCGCCGTTGATGATCTGCCTCGTACCAAGGGGCCCATTCTTCGATAAAGCCTCCATCGGAAACAGCCAATTCCCACAATTCGAATATCTCTAAACACCTAGGTTTAGGTCCACCAAGCGCTACGAGCGTTTTCTCTGCACGAATATCAGGGTGGTGTGTGAGTCGGACCTCACCAGTGGACCAAGTAATGGTGTGTTGTTGTCCTTCGCAATCAACATCAAAACTCGCGTCGACGGCGTGGTCATACCAGGGCACCGTTCTTACCGAGAACCTATGAAAGAAGCATAATCTTGGCCGTGAAACCTCACGGTAACGAAGCTAGCCATCTCAAGACTTCGTCGTTCGACTTCCCTGCACGTTTCCTTGGTCAGGTCTGGCTCCGCACCTACGACTGCCTGTGGAGCTGCTATTTCGAATCTGTCTCCACAATGGTGACTACGCTTTCGGGTGATGCATGACTTAGTGGTACGAAACGCTCGAATTATCGATGGAAGCGGAACCCCTGAATTTGTCGGCGATCTAGCTGTTTCCGAAGGGCTTGTGGCAACAGTGGGCAATGTTGAAGGCGCAAGTCACAGAGAAGTTGATGCCGACGGTCAACTCCTTTTACCGGGGTGGGTGGACATCCACACTCATTACGACGGGCAAGCGACTTGGGACCCGGAGATGACTCCATCATCATGGCATGGAGTTACGACAGCGGTGTTTGGTAACTGCGGTGTGGGCTTCGCTCCGGTTCGACCAGGGACCGAAGAATTCCTGATCAATTTGATGGAGGGTGTCGAGGATATTCCAGGAACAGTTCTTGCTGAGGGCATCGATTTCTCATGGCAAAGTTATCCCGAATACCTTGATGTCCTAGAGAGCATGCCTCGTGTCATGGACGTTGGCAGCCAGATCCCACATGGGGCTCTCCGGTTTTTTGTCATGGGCGAACGAGGTGCCGATCACCTTGAGGTGCCAACGTTCGAAGAACTCTCCCAGTTGGAGCACTTGATAGGGGAAGCCCTAGAAGCCGGGGCACTCGGATTCAGCACCAGTCGAACCACCAAACACAAAGCGGCTGATGGTCGGTTGACACCATCCTTGAGCGCCGGCGACCCCGAATTGGCTGCGATTGCCAATGCTATGCGTGATGCCGAAGCGGGAGTTTTGCAGGTCAACAGTGATTTCGGCCCGGGTGAATTCGAGGCGCTGCAAGGAGCGGCGGAAATTTCAGGAAGGCCTTTGTCTGCCCTAATTATTCAAGTCGATCAGTCTCCGGATCTCTGGAGACAGACGTTAAAGCAAATAGGTAATGCGAACGCCCAGGGAATTCCGGCTACGGGTCAAGTCGGCTGTCGGCCCATCGGAGTTTTGCTGGGGCTTGACGCGACTGTTAATCCCTTCGGGAACCATCCTGCGTACAAAGCCATTGCGCACCTCTCGATTGGTGAGCGAGCAGCACTGTTGCGCGATAACCATGAGTTGCGGAGGGAACTAGTAGACCAGCGTCCAGCAGATGGATTCAGCGAGTGGATGAACTATGCACTAACGCGAGCGTTTGAATTGGGTCCTGATCTGAACTACGAACCCGAACCCGAGACCTCAGTAGCGCTTCGAGCCACAGCAATGGGGGTCAGTCCATGGGAGTTACTACTTGATCTTTTGGCTAGTGGAACTGGCGAAACACTCCTGCTGTACCCCTTTGAAAATTACAGCTCCGGCTCATTAAACGAAGTGTTCGAGATGCTTACCGACCCACACACCATTTGCGGAGTTGGAGACGCAGGTGCTCATGTTGGAACGATTTGTGACGCTTCCTATCCCACCTATTTACTTACTCACTGGGGACGTGACAGGACTCGCGGAGAGCGCCTTCCCCTAGAATTCCTGGTTAACAAGCAAACCCGTCGAACAGCTGAGACCTACGGATTATTCGACAGAGGACTTTTAAGGCCCGGCTATAAAGCCGATTTCAACATTGTTGATTTCGAACGGCTTTCCGTTGGAACGCCTGAATTGATTTACGATTTACCAGCGGGGGGAAAGCGCCTAGTTCAAAGGCCCGAAGGCTACAGCAACACATTTGTCTCTGGCGTAGAGGTTGCTAACGGGGGTGAGGCCACAGGAGAGCGCCCGGGGCGACTAATACGAGGCGCTCAGAACGGCCCGAGGTAAAGAGCAAATGGGTGGGCCACTTCCGTTGAACGACGTTACGGTGATCGATTTGACTATTGCGCGCGCCGGACCCACTGCGGTCCGACAGCTCGCGGATTGGGGTGCAGATGTCGTCCGCGTTGAATCACCCGAAGGTGGATTCGAGGCAGGAGGACGCTCCTCACCTGATTACTTGAATCTTCATCGGAACAAACGGTCAGTCGTGATCGACCTGAAACACCCCGAAGGTCGCTCAACGCTTCATCGAATGGTGCAATCGGCAGATGTCGTGGTTGAAAATATGCGCAGTGGGGTCAAACACAAGCTGGGGTTTGATTTCGAGACTCTTGCTGGCGTTAACCCCAGAGTCATCCTCGGATCAATTTCAGGATTCGGTCAAGACGGACCATATGGCCATCGAGGTGGAGTGGACCAGATAGCCCAAGGAATGGGTGGGATGATGAGTGTGACCGGGCTACCCGGTCAAGGCCCAGTTCGAGCGGGAGTCGCAATCAGCGACGTGACAGCTGGGCTGCAACTTGCGATAGGAATCTTGGTAGCGCTTCATGAACGTCAGACAACGGGTAAAGGGCGTTGGGTTCATACCTCCTTGCTTGAGTCAATGATCGGAATGCTTGACTTCCAAGCTGCCCGTTGGACCGTTGAGCGCGACAATCCGCCTCAGGCGGGCAATGATCACCCGACGATGGGACCAATGGGCATGTATGCAACCGCTGACGGCTTCATAAATATTGCGGCTTCGGGCGGACGTCTTTGGGAAGAATTCTGTCGAGAGTTGGGAGTTGAGGATTGGCTAGACGATGCGAGATTCTCGACTGTTTCTGCTAGGCGCGACAACAGAGATGAACTGAACCGACTGATTGAGAAAGAGTTGTCGAACGACACGACTGAGAATTGGGTTATTCGTCTCAACGACGTGGATGTTCCTTGTGGTCCTGTGAATACCGTCGCCCAGACTTTCGCGGACCCACAAGTGAGACACCTTGGTATGGCGAAGCCAGTGCAGCATCCGTCAGCCGGGCAAATTGAGATAATTAGAAATGCAACCAATATCGAAGGTCTCCCCACCGACATTCGGATGCCAAGCCCTCTAAAGGGACAACATTCCCGGGAACTGCTAATCGAATTCGGTTTCACCGAAGCTGAAATCGATGGGCTAGCCCAATGCGAAGCTATTCAATTCAACCCCGGGTGAGCGGCGAGCAAGTGGAATTTCAGTGACTAGGTAGAGGAACTTAGAACCCCGCCTTTTTGTCGACTACGCCTTCGAAGGGTTGTCCTTCCCGAAGAGCTACGAGATTTCGGCAGAACCTTTCGAGGTTTCGGCGACCGCGATGTTGGCTAGCTCCAGCGGTATGTGGGGTCATTACGCAGTTGTCGAAGGTCCATAGGGGACTTTCGGGTGGCAATGGTTCAACTGGGGCTACATCAAGTGCCGCTCCACCGATGATGCCCTCAGCCAAGGCCTTCTCAAGGCCCGGACCGTCGATGATCTCTCCCCTCGTGACATTCAGAAATATGGCAGTCGGTTTCATTTGCTGGAAAAACTCGTAATCGCACATCCCTCTGGTGTCATCAGTCAACGGAAGTCCCACTGCGAGAACATCGCTTGACTTGACGATGTCAGACATAGAGCTCATGCCTTCTATTTTTGCTACCCCGTCACTAGGTTCGACTGGGAAGGCGTCCAACGCGCGAACATTCATCCCAGAAGCTATGGCTCGCCGCGCTAGATGTCGGCCGGTTCCCCCGAACCCGACAATTCCCATGGTAAGACCCTCGAGTTCGATCTCGGAGAACCTCATCATCTCTCGATTCTCGATAGCCCACCCGTCGGGTCCGAGTTCAATGGCTGTTTTGATCCTTCGGGTCAACGCCAACAACAATCCAAAGGCAGTATCGGCCAAATGACCTCCAACGAGACCTTTCTCTCCAGTCAGAATGACGTTGCTTTCGACGAACTCCTCATACATAAACATGTCCACGCCCGAAGCCGTGGCATGAACCCACTGCAGGTTTGGCGCGGCCTCAAAAAGCCACTTGGGAGTGATTCCCAAAATCACATTGGCGGTGGAGGCAAATTCGACGCCTTCTTTAACGCTGTCGACGATGGTTACAGTCGCTCCTGGACCCGCGGCATCTCGAATCAGCGACTCTTCCTCAGGAGATACTTCGGGCAAGGTAAGTGTTTTTGTCACTAAGACGTTGAGAGGTTCATCGGGAACAGGTAGTTGGGAACTCATGTGTAACTCGTTTCAACATGGCCGATTTGTGAATACTCAGCAAGCCAATGTTCCCCTGCTGCTACTTGGTGGCGGGTGTAAGCACCGGTAATAACTTTTTGTCCAGCTTCGATACTTAATCCAAAGCGGTGCAAAGTGGCCGCTAGTCGAGAGATCGAAATGAAGGGATTGTCAACCTCTTGTCTATGGAGGCAACGAAAGCACTCTTCTCCGTTTCGGTAAAGCACGATTTCAGTGTCGTCAATGTCTTGAACATCGTGCACAGGAACCCCAGTTCCTTCAACGATGGCCCAGTTAGTGAGATTGTCGGCGACCAACATTGCAAGATTCCCCCCCACAACGGCGCGTCTCTCATTCAGTTCGTAGCCTGCTGCGACTTGCGCTAGTCGACTCGGAACCGATTTTGGATCCACGTCAGGGCCCGAGATCGTTTCACCGACGGTGAAACACATTTCGGGTTCAATGGTCGCCCCCGCTGTCGATGCGGCGGATAATGAGATGCCACTTTCATAGCGTTGCATCAGATGCCCGAAGGGGCGGTCATCAATCCCGACCTGTTTGCGCGCCCGATCAGAAGTCAGCCCGACTTTCCATCCGATTTGGGTCAGCCCGCTTTCGATTCGTCTCGTACGGATCTCTGCTTGGATTGCTAGCCCGTCGTTGAAGTCAAGATCTACAAAGGCTTCGTCAGAAAGCTCGTGGCCTGTTTGGTAATGATCCCAGAGAACATCAGCTGCATGTGACTGGGAACTGTTAAGCGAATTCACTGAACCGACGGTAGTCGGGGTTAGGTTGGCTGCGCTTCGTTGGTGTGCTTGCAACGAGGTTCAGATCAGACCGCGGCGGCTCTCACTCCAGGGAACATCCCGATCTAATCGAGGTTCCCCCGGAAGGCCAAGTACCCGTTCACCCAGAATGTTTCGTTGAATTTCATCTGTGCCGCCTCGGATCGACATTGATGGTGCAGTCATGGTCTCTATGTAGCCGGGCCCGTCTTCGAGCATGCCGTGAGCGCCTGAAGTCATGTTGGTGAGATATGAACGACCTTTGTATGACTTAACGTTGCGCAGTTTTGCCCCACTGCCGGCTGGTCCCGGGGAACCACTAGACCGGGCTTCATCGGCGGCCCGCTGTGATGTCCATCTACTGGTCGCATCGTGGGCATAGAGGTTGGCAACTTGATTTCGCCAAGCTCCGCTTTGTTCGTTGGGTAACCCTTGCAGGTCCGCTATCCAACTCGGCAGCTTTAGACCGCGGGCGTTACCGTCACCTCCGCCGCGGCTCCCCCCTCCAGCACGTTCGTGGGCGAGGACAGTCATAGCAACTCTCCAGCCCTCACCGACATCGCCGATGCGCCATCGGTCAAGAACGCGAGCGTCATCGACAAACACCTCACTGAAATGAGCATCGCGGTTCATTTGCGTCAGAGGGCGAATCTCGACACCGTCCAAGGACATAGGTAATGCGAACATTGTGAGGCCCTTGTGTTTGGGTTGGGCGGGGTCGGTGCGGGCGAGACATATAGCCCAATCGGCCCACATGGCTCTACTGGTCCAGGTTTTTTGGCCACCCACTATCCACTCTTCACCATCTTGTTGTGCGCTGAGGGCAACGTTGGCGAGGTCAGACCCAGCTTCGGGCTCTGAAAACATTTGGCACCAGATCGATTCGCCAGAAGCGATGGGTTTCAACCACTCGGTTTGTTGTGTGCTGCTGCCATGTGTCAGGAGCGCTGGGCCGACCATCCCCAAGCCAATGGCAAATGGGTACAGGTCAGGGACAATGAACTCGCGAAGGACTCGACCGATACGGGCGTTGTGGCTAGCAGAAGCATCTTGGCCCCCATGTTCCACAGGCCAGGTCGGAACATGCCAACCTCCGGCCACTGTATTAGCGAGATACCTGCGGCCTTCGTCGAGATCATCGGATCCCGCACCCATTGTGGTTAGTCGCGTGTCAGCGTTTCGCCGTTCCAGGATGAGATCCAGTTCCGCCCTGATTTCCTCCTCGCTTAGCTCACTCACAATAGAGAGCTCCAATATCCATTTGCTTCTACTTTCGCGAGAAGTTAGGAACGCGTCGTTCATTCATTGCGGTGACGCCCTCTTTCCAATCTTCGGTTCCACGCAAACGATCTTGCTCTTCCTTTTCGTGGTCAGTTGCAGCTTTGATCGCTAGAGGGAGATGTCCCCGCATGGTTTGTCGAATCGACTCCACTGCCAGTGGTGCAGATGTGGCGATTTCCGATGCGAAGTCATTCGCGGCTGAGCGCAGATCGGCTAGCGGAACCAACTTGTCAACCAAGCCAATTTCGGCTGCTTCAGCACCTTTGATTCGCGCACCGGTGTAGAGCAACTCCAAAGCCTTCTGTTGCCCTACGAGAGACGGCAGAGTGACCGTCAATCCGAATCCATGGTGAAATCCGAGTCGGGCGAAATTTGCTGTGAACCGCGCTTCTGGAGCGGCTATTCGAAAGTCGGCAAAACAAGCGACACCTAAGCCACCGCCCACAGCTGCTCCCTGTACCGCTGCCACTACCGGAGTTTTGCAACTGAACAGGTCGAACGCTGCGTCGTAGAGATGACGATTGGAACCATCAGAGTTCTTTGCCGTAATTTCGCCGCCTCGGCTGCCATCGTTGTGGAATTGGGCACCAGCACAAAAATTCTTGCCTTCAGCGCAGAGGACTATCGCGCGACAGTTTTCATCGTCATCTAGATCACCGAACGCTGAAACAAGTCCATCAATCAGACCTAAGTCGAAGAAGTTGTTGGGTGGACGACGGATCTCCGCAGTCGCTACATGATTTTCCAGGGAGACATGAAGGTCTCCGTATATGCCGAATTCACTCATGTAGTGATGCTAGATCTGATTGAGGCATCTGCGCCCGGGATCCATCGCTAATTGAAATTTGCTGATCCCCCCGTAATTAGGGGGTATAGCTGATCGGCGCCCTGAGATACAGCAACTTGACCCAGCCATTTCGTCCACTCGGCATCTCCTCCGTACTCCTTCCGCCATGACCAGAGGCGTCGACTCAGATGGTGGAGCGGGTATTCCTGGGTCATGCCCATCGCACCATGAGCTTGGTGACACGCCTTGGTAGCTCGGGCTGCAGCCTGGTTCGCTATCAACTTGGCTGCAGCAATTTCGAATTGTGCTGCTCCGCGATTTGCTTCCCGCGCAGCAGTTTCTGCCACCATTCGCGCTAGAGCTGCATCTTGGGCTCCCCAAACTAAGTGTTGTTGCACCGCTTGAAATTTGGCGACAGGGCGGCCAAATTGCACGCGGTCGTTCGTGTAGGAGACCGTCAGTTGACTCATCTTTTCGATGGCGCCAGCCATGAGAGCGGCTCGGGACAGAGCGCCGCGGAATCGAAATGCTTCGAGATCAATTCCCGCCGCCGTTGGGGCGACAGGTACGCGCACCTCGTTGAAGTCCACGGTGTCACGAGGCTCGCCGGCCATATTAGTCATGGGTTCAATGTGGCAATCTTTGGCATCGATCGAAGCAACCACTGCCTGTCCATCAACTTCTAGGGGAACAACAATTCTTTCGGCAACGCGGGCCCAGGGGACACGAAGAGCGCGTCCAGAAACAGTCAGTTCATCACCGGAAACTGAACCACTCACTCCGCTCCCGCCGTTGGGGACGACGGTAACGATTCCTGCAGGCAACTCCTGACCTGAACCGGCGAGAAGCCAACCCCCAAGTACTCCGGTCTCCGCGGCAGGGATCGGAGCAGCGTGATAGCCGACCACTCGGAGCACCTCCAAAGCGTCAAGGAGTGACCCTCCCGAACCGCCGGCCGCTTCGTCGACTGATATCCAAGGAAAGCCGGTTTCGGCGAATGCATTCCAAATTTCGGGTGCCTCGCCTCTCGTTTCGGCCAGTTGGACTGCCTCGTGATCGCAGACTTCTGAAAAGAGACGATGGGCCGTTTCGGTGATCAAAGGGTCAACATGAACGGGATTTGTCATGTGGGTAGCCCTTTCAGTCCTTTCGAGGCAACGGATCGAAGAATTTCAATGGTTCCGCCTCTGATGGTGTTACCTGGGAAAGTAACAACGCATTGCGCCAAGAGTCGTTCAAACAATGATTCTGAGTCTGGTGAATACTCAAGGTCAATGAGATGGACGAGCTTCTCCACTACTTCTTGCTCAAATCGGGTACCCATTTCTTTGACGAGCGAAGATTCAACAGAGGGAGCTTCGCCGGTGTCGATCAAGCGAGCCACCGAGAGGGAAAGGTTGCGTATACCCCACCAGCGCGCCACTAACTCGCCGAAGAGGTCCGCAACCGTGTTCTCGAGTTCGGTTCCCCGGGCCTCCCGGAGTAGCTGTTCAACAGTAGAAAAAGGTGACAGCCAGCGATCGGGACCGCCCCTCTCATAAGCCATTTCAGTCGTATTTTGATGCCAACCCATTCCGAGATCGCCGACGACATTCGTGTCTGGAACAAAGACTTCATTGAATGTGACTTCGTTGAAGTGATGAGAGCCGTCAAGGAAAGGTATGGGACTGATTTCTAACCCAGGTGACCTCAGGTCGATGAGAAGTTGAGATAAGCCGGCATGTTTGTTGCCGTCTTCCATTGGGGAGGTACGCAGGAGACAAACGAACCAGTCGTTTTCATGGGCCCCCGAGGTCCAGATCTTTGTGCCGTTGATTATCCAACCATCAGAGGCTCGTTCAGCTTTTGTGGACACCGAAGCTAGATCGGATCCGCTGTCAGGCTCGCTCATGCCGATGGAGAATCCGAGCTCTCCGCGACAGATCGCGGGTAGAAAACGTTCGCGCTGCTCTTCGGTGCCGAATTTGAGAATTACGTTTCCCGTTTGTCGGTCGCCAACCCAGTGATGGCCGACCGGAGCTCCCCAGCGGAGCATCTCTTCAACCACGATGAATCGATCAACCGCTGTGCGATCGGAGCCGCCCCATTCCTTTGGCAAGGCCATACCGACCCAACCACGTGCAGCCATCTTCAGAGAGAAGTCCTTGTCCTTTCGAGCGGCCATTCCGAGGCAAGGCTCATGTGAACCAGGCGGCAACTCCTCGGAAAGGAACTGTCTGACCTCTTGCTGGAGTTCAAGTTCCTCTCCGGTCAGTTCTGTTGGGGTAAAACGCATGACGATCATTCTCCGCACAGGCAGTGGTGAAGTCAATCTAACCTCGCAACCAATGCGTTAACTTTTCAAGTGTGTTGTGCGACAAATTGATTAACGAAAGGACATCTGCTGTTATTCGACACTCCCGTTAAGTTGTGGGTAAAGATCGGAGCGTGAATAGCGTGGAGAGCCCGTTTCAGGGATATTCGGCTGTGGTGAAACCGGAGTGGATTGATTTCAACGGACATTTCAACGCCGGCTATTACTTAGTGTGTTTTGATGACGCGATTGAATCCTGGATGGGCTTCATTGGGTTGGGAACCGCCCACAGAGACCAACATGCCGTAACTACGTTTTCAGCTCAAAACCATGTGACTTATGTGCGTGAAGTACATGAAGGTGCACGCTTAAGTATCACCACACAACTTTTAGGGTTCGACAAGAAACGCATCCACGCCATGCAAACCATGGTGAACGCTGACGAAGATTACGTTGCAGCGACATGTGAAGTGATGTCGCTGCACGTCTCAGAGGAAAGTCGCCGTGTTTCCGAGATGCATTTAGACCCGTATGCCCGCTTGGGCGAGATATGGGAGCACCACAAAAAACTCGATGTTCCACCCCAAGCTGGCCAAGTTATGGCCGTCCCCGGATGGTCGATGGAGTGATATCGAATAGGGAGGCTTAGAGAATGACACAAAGACTGGAAGGCAAACGCGCTGTCATCACCGGTGGCGGCAGAGGAATAGGTAAAGCAATAGCACTCGCCTATGCGCTAGAGGGGGCGCAATGCGTCATCACCAGCCGCAACCTTGATGACTTAGAGGTAACTTCACAGGAGGCGCCAACGGGAACGGTAAGACCGGTTGTTTGCGACGTTTCTGATGACACCTCAGTTAGTGAAATGGCCCAGTTCGTTCATGAACAGCTCGGAGGGGTGGACATTGTTGTCAACAACGCAGGGATACATGCAGCCGGGAGATTCTTGGATATCGATCCCGCGACGTACTCCCGCCTTTATGAGGTGAACGTTGTCGGAATCGTTCGAGTAAGTCAGGCGTTTTTGGGTGGAATGATCGAAAGGGGGAGCGGAAGCATTGTCAACATTGCGTCGACCGCGGGACTCTTTGAATCTCCTGGTCAAGCTCCGTACAACGCATCAAAACACGGAGCCGTAGGACTGACTCGATGCATGGGGCTGGAATTAGCTTCATCTGGTGTTACATGCAACGCAATTTGTCCGGGGTTCGTCGACACACCGATGCTTGATGGTTTTGCTGACCTCGTCGGAGCCGAGTCGGAGGAACTCCGAGCGCAACTGGCAAAGCGGACTCCAATGGGTCGCATCCTGTCACCTGACGAGATAGCGCATCTTGCTGTCTACTTAGGCAGTGATGAAGCCTCCGGTATGACTGGTCAAACGATGGCTATAAGTAACGGCATGCGAATGTCGTGAAACCTAACGCGCGAGACCTGATTCGGGCGTTTGTGCGTGTCGGGGACACCTGCAGCGAGGATGAACGGTTCCTTGAGACCACCAAATATTGGACCGGCGGTCTTCGTCTAGGCATAGGAGATATTTGCGTCGTATTCCAATTCGATTCAGGCAAGTTGGTCTCGGTGAGCGAAACTTGTGAAGAAGTTGACGAAGTCTCCGATCAGTTTGGATTTGATGCCAGCCCCGAGGCTTGGGGCAAGCTTCTGTCGTCGACTGATGAAGCGGACGGACCGGTTGTTTCTGCTTGGGCGGATGACATTGCTCGGACGGGGGACAGGGATGCGTATTGGCGCTACTACTTAGCGTTTCGAAGATTGCTTGAACTTACGAAAGAAGAGTTGGAGTAGAGAACGTCTTCACGGCTCAGTAGGAATTTCCTCTCCGCACTTGCTGTGAGGGTTCTAGGCTGGAGCTATGCCTCAGTATCGTTCGAACACGTCCACTGCTGGTCGGAATATGGCGGGAGCGCGGGCACTGTGGCGCGCCACCGGTATGACCGATGAAG
The DNA here is from genome assembly GCA_030749275.1 of Acidimicrobiales bacterium. Classification (GTDB taxonomy): domain Bacteria; phylum Actinomycetota; class Acidimicrobiia; order Acidimicrobiales; family Poriferisodalaceae; genus UBA6944. Next base: position 2,664 of record JASMKJ010000052.1, on the reverse strand, counting down.
ATTTCCAGAAGCCGATCATTGCAATAGCTAATTCGTTCACCCAGTTTGTGCCAGGTCACGTTCACCTCAAGGACCTCGGTCAGATGGTTGCTCGCGAGATCGAGCAGGCGGGTGGAGTTGCCAAAGAGTTCAACACCATTGCCGTTGACGATGGGATTGCTATGGGGCATGACGGCATGTTGTACAGCCTGCCCAGTCGCGACCTAATAGCTGACTCGGTTGAGTACATGGTTGAAGCACATTGTGCCGATGCACTCGTCTGTATCAGTAACTGCGACAAGATCACACCCGGGATGCTTAATGCAGCGATGCGGCTAAATATCCCCACGGTGTTTGTATCGGGTGGGCCGATGGAGGCTGGAAAAACCAAACTTGCTGAGAACAAGGTTGATTTGATCAACGTAATGATCGTCGCGGCCGATGAATCAGTTAGCGACGAAGATGTCGCCGAGATGGAGCGTTCAGGGTGCCCGACATGTGGTTCATGTTCGGGGATGTTTACCGCCAACTCAATGAATTGTTTGACTGAGGCTCTGGGGCTTTCTTTGCCGGGGAATGGAACCGTGGTCGCTACCCACGCCGACCGCCAAGAGCTTTTCTTGAGGGCGGGACGGTTGGTTGTCGATTTGTGTCGTCGTTATTACGACGACGACGATGACTCAGTGCTTCCCCGAAGCGTCGCCAGTTTCGATGCTTTCGAAAACGCTATGTCGCTGGACATAGCGATGGGGGGTTCAACAAATACGATCCTGCACCTCTTAGCGGCCGCCCAAGAGGGCGGGGTGGACTTCACCATGGCAGACATTGATCGTCTCTCGAAGAAGGTTCCCAATATTTGCAAGGTTGCCCCAGCAACGGAGTTGTTTCACGTCGAAGACGTTCATCGAGCGGGGGGAGTGATGGGCATCTTGGCGGAACTGAACCGTGCTGGGTTGTTGAACAACCAAACCCCAACCATTTATGCCCCGAGTCTTTTTGAGGCCCTAATGGAATTTGACGTCGCGACTAACGACGACGAAGCCTTGCATGACTTCTATAGGGCCGGTCCTGCGGGGATTCCCACCCAGGTAGCGTTCAGTCAAGCCGAGCGTTACAAGTCATTAGATCTCGATAGACAACAGGGGTGTATCCGGTCGGTGGAACATGCCTATAGCGCGGATGGCGGATTGGCTGTCCTGTACGGCAATTTGGCTGAAGATGGGTGCGTCGTGAAGACAGCGGGCGTCGATGAATCGAATCTGGTTTTCACGGGTACAGCGCACGTTGTGGAAAGCCAAGACGAAGCTGTTGATCACATTCTGAACGACAAAGTCACCGAAGGGTCAGTAGTGGTGGTTCGCTATGAGGGCCCAAGGGGAGGGCCGGGAATGCAAGAAATGTTGTACCCGACCTCATATTTGAAGTCGAAAGGGCTCGGCAAGGCATGTGCGCTACTTACTGACGGACGTTTTTCTGGTGGGACCTCTGGGCTGTCTATCGGGCACGTTTCCCCTGAAGCTGCCTCAGGGGGAACAATCGGTCTGGTCCGGGATGGTGATGTCATTCACATAGATATCCCAAATCGAACGATTCACTTGGAAGTTGACGACGACCGAATTGCTGAGCGAAGAAAGTTGCAAGACGAGTTAGGTTGGCAACCGGAAATGCAGCGACCGAGAAAGGTGTCGGCTGCGCTCAAGGCTTACGGTTTGATGGCAACAAGTGCAGACAAAGGCGCGGTTCGCGATTTAAGTTCGCTTTTGTAGCTTCAGGCTCCTGATGTGAACGACACGTTTGAGAGTCTGACGATCCCAGCGTTTCGTCGTTTATGGGCCGGCGGTTACCTCTTCTCCTTGGCCATCTTCGCTCAGATGGTTGCCCGAGGAGCCTTAGCAAAAGATTTAGAAGGCACCAACGCTGCATTGGGGGCGGTCACTCTTGTTTTCGGTGTTACCGGGCTGGTGACCACCCCTCTGGGGGGTGTGGTAGCTGATCGGTTCCCTAAACGGTTGATCTTGCTTATTTCCAACGCGCTGCTGCTTGCATCTTCCCTCTGGATAGCGCTAGCGGTTCAATTCGAATTCGTTACGTTCTGGATGTTGCTTGCAGCGTCAGCGGTTCAATCAGCCGGATTTAGCGGCCTGTTACCCGCCCGAATGGCGTTCACGGCTGAGCTAGTGGGGCCTGAACGTCTGGCAAATGGAGTGGTGTTGTCACAGATTTCTATGAACTTGAACAGGGTTGTTGGACCGGTGGTGGCTGGGTTGTTCTTAGGGTTTCCAAATCTCGGGATAGGCGCCATTTACTGGCTGAGTAGTTGCATTACAGCCGTCGGCTGTTTCTTCTTCTTATCGCTACCTCACGGTCGCCCACAGTCTGATCCGAGGAAGCGTTCAGCGGTCAAGGACTTGGTGGATGGAGTTCGATACGGCTTCAAAACGTGGCCGCTTCCGTTGCTCCTCAGCACCTCGGCTCTGGCATTGTTCTTCGGATTCCCGTACGTGGCCTTCCTTCCCAGCGTGGCAGAAGACCTGTTCGGAGCAGGGGACACCGGTTATGCGTGGCTCTCCGCTGTAGGGGCAAGCGGTGGGTTAGCCGCGGCATTGTCAATAGCTGGCAAGGCCAAAGGCCCTGTCGCCTGGAAAATACACAACGTCGCTGTTTTTGGCTTCGGAGTTGGCATTG
>JASMKJ010000051.1 GCA_030749275.1 Acidimicrobiales bacterium | reverse complement strand
CGAAGTGGAGGTCGGTAAATGCACGTCGGAATGGCACTCGTGTTTCAAAACCCAGATGATCTGCGTGACGACCGCGAGGTCTACAACGCCGAATTAGCGTTGGGATTAAAGGCTGAGTCTCTGGGATTTGAGAGTCTTTGGACCGTTGATCACCACTTTTCGGGTTATTCAATGAGCCCCGACCCGCTCCAGATTCTCACTTGGTTCGCGGGGCAAACTGAAGACCTGCTGCTGGGCACAGCTGTCATCGTGTTGCCATGGCACGACCCTATTCATATCGCCGAACAAGTAACGCTGTTGGACAACATGTCGGAGGGCAGGCTCTTGCTCGGGATCGGACGCGGCCTTGCTCGCCTCGAATATGAGGGATTCCGCGTTGATCGCGGCACCTCCCGCGAACGATTCATCGAATATGCAGAAGCCTTACTGACAGGACTCGAGGAAGGCGCACTGCACTATGACGGCGACTTCCTCAACCAGCCACACAGGGACCTAAGACCCGCCCCGCAACGATCATTCGTGGGGCGAACATGGGCGGCTGCGGTGTCACCCGAATCGGCCCCAATCATGGCTCGCCTTGGAGCAGGACTATTGGTGATCCCCCAAAAGCCCTGGGATGTGGTCGCAGCCGACGTCGCGGCATACGAAAAAACTTGGGCTGTTGAACATCCCGACAAGCCACCTCCACCCCCTCTGTCGGGAGGTTTCGTGTTCGTCGACGAAAGCGCCGATCGGGCCGCCGAACTCGCACACCAGTACATCGGGAGTTACTACAACTCAATTCTTCAACACTACGAACTCGCGACACGCTCAAACTTCGACGTAAAAGGCTACGAGTTCTATACAAACGTCGCTGATCACGTTGAAAATCGCGGGCTAGAGGGAGCAGCAGATGACTTCATCAGCTTGATGCCATGGGGCACACCAGACCAAGTAACAGAAAAGGTCGCCGCGATTGAATCCAACATTGGAATCGCCGGATTTTTCCCCTTCTTCTCATACGGGGGCATGCCCTACGAGGAAGTCTCTCGCAACGTTGACTTATTTGTTGACGCGGTGATGCCGGAGCTCAAAAGTTGGGACGTCGCCCCTTTGCTAAATCCCGTCAGCTGACATCAAAAACAGAAGAATTGCTGACAAGGGTCAGCTTGCGCGTGAGCGCCGAAAAACTCTGGTACCGAACCTTGTCGTTATTCAGATAGTGCTTCACTCTGCCAGCTGCAACACGGCTTGCAGAGCGACTTCAGCACCCGCAGATGAGTGCTGCTCGGTGATGGTTTCTGCTTCGTTGTGTGAAAGTCCATCTTCGCATGGGATGAAAAGCATTCCGGTAGGTGCGACACGATTGATGTACACAGCATCATGACCCGCCCCGGACACGATATCGATGGCTTCGAAACCGCCCCCAGTAGCGCTCTGTCGAATCACTTCTACAACTTTCGCGTCGAATTCCACTGGCGGCGAATACCAAATTTGTTCAACTGACGGCACCGGGGATATTGAGTCTGCCGCTTCGATCAACTCGTCGTGCATTACAGCGAGCTCATCTGGATCCGGATGTCTGAGGTCAATCGTTAAATGGGTTGTTCCGGCCACGGTGTTTCTGGAATTGGGTGTTGAAGACATCACTCCGACGGTGGACCGACCTTCAGGTCGACGTCTCGCGATTTCGTCAACTGCGGTAATGAGTCGAGCTGCGCTAAGCATGGCGTCGGAGCGTCGATCCATCGGTGTTGTTCCGGCGTGCGATTCGAATCCCTTGATCGACACGTCATACCATCGGATTCCTTGTACTCCAGTGACAACACCTATAGCGATGTCTT
>JASMKJ010000050.1 GCA_030749275.1 Acidimicrobiales bacterium | reverse complement strand
AACTCGAAGCCAAGCAATCATCTCGGCTGGCGACGGTGCCGCAGCAGCGTTGGACATATTGTCCGAAATTGAAGGACGCGATGTCCAAGACTGGGACTCGCCTCCTAAGGACTAGTAGGGGAGCGTTAGCTACCCTTTTCCGTGACGAAGCAACTGACCTGGTGTAGCCCCGGTGCACTCTCCTGAACGGAACGTTGTGTGGCCATTAACGATGATGTGGTCATAACCAGCGGCTCGTTGAACCCTCCGCCATTCGCCACCTGGTAAGTCATATTCGACATCACCAATCCAGTTCGGCAATATCTCCAGCTCCTCCATGTCGTAGACCAACACGTCGGCTGCCGCACCTTCGCGCAAAGAACCGCGATCTCTGAAACCAGCTGCGTGAGCCGGCAAATTAGACAGCCGATAGTGGGCCTCTTCCAAGGTCACTACTCCCTCATCGCGAACAAGCCAGGTCAAAAAGTCGGTCGTATAAGCACCACCTGTAAAGAACTTGGTGTGCGCACCGCCATCTGACACCCCCGGTATTGCGTAGGGAGAAGTCGTCATCATCTCTGCCATAAATTCAGCGTTGGAGCCTTTATCCGGTCCCAGGAATTCGACATTGAGGTCGCCCTGGAGAGAAAGATCCAACATGACCTCAATGTGATGCTTGCCTTGAGCTTCCGCTATATCACCAACAGATTTTCCAACATACTCTTGGAGGTCACCTTGCCGATTTACTCCTTGCACGACCAAACTCTTCGGGTTGCCGCCCACACCCGCTTGGATGACCTGGAGGCGCCTATCAGCCTCTTCCGCCTCTTCAACCAAAGCCTTACGCAGGTCTGGGTCCTGCATCTTCTCGATCTTTTCTTCTTTGCTCCCAGTTGTCACCGCCCTCCACGCGGGTGACGCATCGTAAAGATTCCAGTGCTCCAAGGTGAAAGCGAAGCCTGCACGCCCGGTACCACATTGCGCGTAAATTGGCAGCCCTCGTTCTCTACACGATTCGATCCATCTCAAAGGACGACGATGGACCTCTGGGTCTTGGCGGGCGGGTGCCACGACGTTGTGCAAAATCGGTCGTTGCGCCACTGCCGCCAACTCCTCAAGAAATGCGATGTCCGCTCGAATGTCACCAGTGCCTTGAGTTATCTGGATGAAGCCCTCGTCCCGATCCGCCAACACTCGAGCCAGGTTGAAGATGTCCTCGTCGCACATAATGTCGGTAACCATGGGAGAGCCATCGAAATCGGCTTGCACGCTATCGGGTCCGAGCCGTTGTATTGAGAATCCACACAGGCCAGCATCCATGCCCTCATGCAGCAAACGGGCCATCTCTTTCCGCTCTATATCAGAGGCCGGTTCGCCCTTCTTAGCTTTTTCCAGCCCCATCACATACGTCATTAGTGAAGCGGTCGGCATGTATTGGATGACGTTGACTCCTTTGGGTATCCGATCCAGAGAATCCAAGTACTCGGGAATAGTTTCCCAATCCCATTCCATGCCCTCTTTCATCGATTCAAATGGAATCGCTTCTGTACGGGTCATCGTCAACATCGAACGTTCTCGAAAATCCTTAGCCACAGGGGCAAACCCGAACCCGCAGTTACCCAGTACCACCGACGTAACTCCGTGATAACCGGAAATCGTGCACCAAGGGTCCCATCGGATCTGCGCATCGTAGTGAGTGTGCAAATCGACGAAACCGGGTGCCACAATCTTGCCCGTCGCGTCGATCACTTCATCTGCGACACCGTCGGCGCGGCCACCAATCTTGGCTATCTGACCATTCTTAATCCATAGGTCACCCTTGAAGCGAGGAACCCTCGTGCCATCAACGATCGTTCCGCCAGAGATGTGTATGTCATAGTCAGCCATGTCGCCCCCCATAGATTCGGATTCGAACTTCAAAATAGAACGAAGCCGCCGTATATAGCGTAATCATCTGTAAACATTGTTGCGTGACATCTCGCGAAACGCCTAGTGGCCGAACCTTCGCTTCGGCAGTGTCGGCAGTGTTGGATCATCTGGAACCGGGCGACGTGCTGACTTATGGAGAGGTAGCTCAAGAAGCTGGGTACCCCGGGGGAGCGCGAGCAGTGGGCCAATTCTTGAAACACAACACCGGGTTCCCTTGGTGGCGAATCGTCAACTCAAAGGGGCGCTTAGCCCCAGGGCACGAGACGGCCCAGCGACAACTCCTAGAAAGCGAAGGAGTCGCCATCAAAGACGGCCACGTTGTCGCTATGCGTTAACCAGCCAGGCCGACCGCGCACCCAAGGTTGAGACAAACCGCAAAAGCTGCCACCACAACCGACTCTCTACATAAGATCGTTGTGTGGCGAGACCTAAGAAACCGAAAACATCTAAGAAACAGCCAAAACCGAAGCTCGATGGTTTACCGGACAACTTTCGCAAAGCAATAGAGGCTAAGCAGTCCAAAGCAGGCGGCAAGCAGAGAAACGAGCGATCTGGGGCACGCAACACCGGGTACGCGGGCGGTACGCCAAAGCGCACCGGTGGCAGGGACCGCTGACGAGTAGAGGAGGGGTGCCACAGGGGTCGCATCCACCGATTTGCGCAAGTTTTAGTGGACTTTACATAATATATATTATGAGCGTTATCTCACAGGCAATTCTCTAGACATCAAGGGCATGTCCATAGTCTTTGCTGTGCTTGACGATGAAGTCTTTCCTGGGTTCTACCGGAGCGCCCATCATCACCTCGAAGGCCTTTTTTGCTTTCTTGGCGTCGTCAACTGTGATCCTGCGTAAAACTCGGGTCTCTGGATTCAATGTGGTTTCGAGCAATTCGTCGTCGTCCATCTCGCCTAGACCTTTGAACCGGGTAATCCGATATCGACGGCCTTTTTTGTCTAAATCAGATGTCCGGCTTTCTAAATCAGACTGGGAATAGACAAATTCCTTGTCTTGTCCAAGAACCAGCGCGTGGGTTGGAGGTTGCGCAGCATAGACATGGCCGTTTTCTAGGAGAGGAGTCATGTAGTGGTAAATCAAAGTCAAGACCAGGCAACGGATGTGACTTCCGTCCACGTCCGCATCAGCTAAAAGCACGAGGCGGTCATACCGGCGTGCCTCAAGGTCAAATTCAGCGCCCGAGCCTGCTCCAACCGCTGTGAATAGAGCTGTGGCTTCGGCGTTGTCTAGTACCGCTTTCTTAGTGCCCTTGCCTGCATTCACTACTTTGCCCCGGAGGGGTAACACGGCTTGCCATGCACTGTCCCGGGCCCGTTTGGCTGGGCCTGCAGCTGAGTCACCTTCAACGATTAACAGCTCACCGTCTGGGTGTACGCGACAGTCGGAAAGTTTGTCCGGCAGGCCGTTGTTTCCGAGTTGCGCGGCCTTTCGGCGGTTGTCTAGGGCCTGCTTGGTGCTGACACGGTTGACTACGGCGTCAGCCACCTTGTCCAGAATCGCCTTAACGTGGATTTTCTTGGACCCTTTGGCAGTACCGTCAAACCACTCTTTCAGGCCGTCGCGAGTTACGGCTCCAGTGATCTTTTGGGCTTCCGGTGTGCCTAATTCCCGTTTCGTCTGACCGCGGAATTGGGGTTCAGGAAAGACCGCTCGCACCACAGCGATGAGGCCCTCTTGAGCGTCTTCTTTCTGAGCCTTGGCATCATCCTTCAACTTTCGGAGTTTTCTGGGATCCGCTGCTGCTATTGCTTGATTAACTGCAGCGGTGAGGGACCGTTCGAAGCCCGCTACATGGGTGCCGCCGTCTGGTGTCGGGATGGTGTTGACAAAACTTACGATCTTGGTTTCGTAGTTCTGGACCCAACGCAAAGCAATCTCAACGTGACACTCCCGTATCACCTCTTGGAGCTTGCCATCGACAGGGACCTTTTCTGAGAATTCTCCTTGGCCAGCCAACCGCACTAAACCTGTAACCGACGGCGCCTCGCCTGACAAGAAATCTACGTAGTCTGCTAGACCGCCTTTGGAGACGAACTCTTCTGCCGTTTTCTTTCCACTTTTTCTCTTGTCGGAAAGTCTGATTTTTAGTCCGGGAACCAAGAAACACACTTGACTAAGGCGTTCGCGAACCTCTTCGTAGTCAATTGAGGCTTCGGGGTCAAAGAT
>JASMKJ010000049.1 GCA_030749275.1 Acidimicrobiales bacterium | reverse complement strand
GTTGAGCATCCATTCCGGCTCTTTTTTTAGGAAAGACATCTCCCGAATAATGTCTTCGTTGAGTCCCTTCTGCGGCTTGTAGACGTAGTCCTCTTCGTCACTCCAACCGAGTTGGTATTTACCCAGATCAATAGCGACGTTTGGTTCGGTGTCTGTCACAAAAGCTCCTGCCAAAATTATTTACCCCTATCAGGATAGTGGTAATTGAATTTCTGACCCACTTATTGACCCCGACCATGATTCTGCGGCATCCAGATGGAGGTAACCAGGCACCTGTGAGTGCGGAGTGTCCAAGTAAACTTTTGCCTCTGGGGCTTGAGCAAAGCGTCCGTGACTCCAACGAACTTCGACGTGTCCATCCACGCAGGTCTCTTCTGCTGCTTCGTGGTCTCGGACTGTGGCTCTCCAACCTATTTTTGGTTGCCCAGCCTCTTCCCCCCAGATTTCTAGGTCCCGGAATTCAAACCGGCGACGCCAATCCCAAGGTGTGGTTACAAGGAGCCGTAACGCTCGATCTCTTGTCGAACCCAGAACGTAGTACGGAGCTGGTCCGATACGGAGCAACCGCCACAACAGCGCTTCGCGCTGGCGTTTTGTAGCTACCGATTTACGCCATTGGCTAGCGGTGACCCGTCCGACTTCGGCGGCAAGTTCCCGGTAAGCGCTTGCGCAGTTGGGACTCCATTCGCGGTCCGCCAACGCAATCTTGAGTTCAGATCGGTGGTGCTTTGCAAGGTCGCCCACGAACGGGGGTAACTCCAGATTCGTGTCGACTTCTGCTCGCACCGCGGCGTAAAGGGCTTGGTGTTGTTTTGGTGCCGCGTGGTCATACCAGTCGCCTACGTCATGACTCGCGGCGAACAGGTTCGAAGGCGCGGCATTAAGCAAGATTTTCGACGAGTACTTGCAAGATATGAGGTACACGTGATCCACGCGCAGATCTATTGGCAGTTGGTCGTGTCCGGGGCTTCGATGACTACCTTTCCACTCAATAAGGAGGGGCGGTCGACCTCTCAAACCATCATCGGCTTCTAAAAAGACCTGACCATTGCGGTACGCACCTGCAAAATCGACTCGATGGGGTGACTCGTCCACGGCTCGGGCAAACTGTTGCCAAACTCGTTCTGTAACATCGACGAATTGTCTAGGGAGTTGACTCATGGCTTCGATGGGACTGTCGTAGCCCAACATTCCAAGTCCTGTTGCTAGTTCTGTGATTTCGGTGCGAACGGAAGCCACCGGCTCTAGCCCACTAATGCTGGAGCCAGCTGGCGCCATCCGTCGGGAACTGTTTGTGGTTCCTCGGTAAGTACTTGAACGCAAACATGATCTGCTCCAGCATCAAAATGTTCTTGTACACGCTTTTTGATCACGTCTATAGAGCCCCATGCGACCACAGCGTCTACAACTACATCCGCCATGTCCTCGATGTCATCAGCGTCGTAGCCGAGACGCATGAGGTTGTTGGCGTAATTCGGTAGGGCAGAGTAAGTCTTCATATGCTGTCGGGCTATAGCTCTGGCCACATCAGGGTCATCTTCGAGGACGACCATTTGTTCTGGATAGAGCAGCGCTTCGGGGCCCATAATTTCTCTCGCCATTTGAGTGTGTTCGGGTGGCACGAAGTAAGGGTGCGCTCCGGCAGTTTGGGATGCTGCAAGTTCAAGCATCTTGGGGCCTAGGGCGGCTAGGACAATCTCGGGTAGCTCTGATGGGCCCACCGCCATAAACCGCGCCTTGTGCATCGATTCCAAATATTGCTTCATATAGGTCAACGGCTTCGAATAGTCGTGTTTTCTGACCCACTCAACCAGATGTAGGTGGCTGACCCCTAACCCCAATAAGAAGCGCCCCGGATGTGCTTCCTCGATACTTCGTTGGGCGTTCGCCATCGTCATCGCGTCACGGGCGTAAATGTTAGCGATGCCTGTCGCGATCGTGATTTCAGTCGTGTTTTCAAGAACCCGCATAGCTGTTACGAAGGGATCTCGTCCGACCGCCTCTGGAATCCAAATCGTTTTGAAACCAAGTTCTCCCGCTTCTGCGCAAAGTTCGTTTGCAGCGGAGGATGGTATTCCGTCCAAAATCCCTGTCCACAAACCAATACTGCCAAGGTCGATTTTCGCTCTAGCCATGCGTTGACCCTATGTCATCTCAGGAAACTTCTCAGTCGATACGTCGCAACTGTTCCCTAAAGGTTTGTCCACGCCGGATATATGTTTCCACCCCGGGCAGAATGAGTGGATCTGTGTCGACACCTTCTCGTATTTTTGCAGGAGTTCCCAGCGCCATGGAACCCGGCGGAACGCGCATCTGTCCGGGAACAACGGCGCCGGCGCCAACCAAGGCTCGTGCACCAACAACTGCTTCGTGAAGCACTATTGATCCCGTTCCTACCAAAGCTTCATCTTCTATAGTGCATCCCTCGAGGTGCGCCAGGTGGCCTATGGTGCACCTCCGCCCGACCACAGTTGGAAATTCCTCGGTTACGTGAAGCACCGCGTTGTCTTGTACCGAAGTCTCTTCACCGATCACAATGTCGTTGTCGTCGGCTCGAAGGACAGCCCCAGACCAAAAAGTGGCCTTAGCCCCGACCGTTACGCGACCGATTACGACCGCTTCAGGCATTATCCAAGCGTCAGGGTGAATTTGCGGTTGATATTCACCTAGTGCATATATCGGCATCTTGAACCTCAGTCTCGTACTCGGTCAGCAATGAGCAAACTATCGCGCCCCAACCCATTCAACTCAAGGTTGCGTTGCGCAGGGCGCTAGCGTCCATCCAGTGAACTCCAGGGAAAACAAACCGCCCCTAGCGGCTCAAAGGAAGCACGTGCGTGTGGTGCATGATGAGTCCACAGAGGACCCGTGGTTTTGGCTTCGTCATCGTGAAGATCCTTCAGTATTGGAGTATTTGCGGGCAGAAAACGAGTGGACGGATCGGTCCACAGCACATTTGGAGGGACTTCGCACAGATCTCTTTAACGAGATCAAATCAAGAATCAAAGAGGAAGATCAGTCATTACCTGTTCCTAAGGGGCCTTGGGAGTACCGAGTTCGGACGGGCGAAGGACTCCAATACCCACTGCATGTACGTCAACGACGAGGGGCTCCCGCCACCGAGGAGGTCCTGCTAGACGAAAATGAGCTTGCTTCTGGAGAGGATTATTTCGCTCTCGGCGACCTTTCGGTAAGCCCAGATCACCGTCTTCTTGCCTACACCGTCGACACCGATGGCAACGAAGAGTACGAGCTGACCGTTTTGGACCTTGAGAGCCGTGTAATTCTCGACAGCGGCATTGGAGATCTTTCATACGGTCTTGTTTGGGCGAACGATTCGCAGACTCTTTTTATGGTCCTCACCGATGATGCACGACGACCCGACAGAGTGATACGTCATCGCGTGGGTACTCCTCGGGAACGTGATGCGACGATATTTCATGAGTCCGACGAGAAATTCTGGGTGGGTATTGGCGGCACCCGTAGTGAGCGTTACGTCGTCATCGGAAGTGAGTCAAAGGTCTCTTCTGAATACTGGTTGTTAGATGCCGACTCGCCCGATGGCGAGCTTTCAATCGTCGAACCTCGGCGAGAAGGACACGAGTATCGGATATCTCATCAGGGCGATCGGTTATTGATCCTCACTAACCACGACGCTCACGATTTTCGATTAATGGAAACTTCGGTCGACGAGCTTGGCGCAGACAATTGGCAGGAGGTGCTGCCTCACCGCGAAGGGGTCAGGATCGAAGACGTAGACGCTTTTGAGAGTTTTATGGTTATCACCGAACGACGAGACGGCATTCCAGTTTTGCGTGTTTTCGATCACGCGCAAGACAATGAGTTCGAGATACAGATGGCTGAGCCGGTGTTCGAAGCTGCGCCAGGAACGAACGCCGAGTACTCGTCGCGGCTATTCCGATACGTGTACACGTCGATGGTCACCCCGGCTTCTACGTACGAAATCGATATTGATACTCGCGAACAGGTACTTCTGAAACAGCAACCAGTCCTAGGAGGAACCGATCTTTCGGCGTATCGCAGCGGTCGGTCGTGGTCAACATCTGTCGATGGAACCGAGGTGCCTATCAGCATCGTTTGGCGACCTGACGCCGTAACGTGGCCGGCTCCTACCGTTATTTATGGCTACGGCGCCTACGAACTAGGCATTCCCGTTGCCTTTTCGTCCGCTCGACTTTCGTTACTGGATCGAGGGGTCGTTTTCGCAATTGCTCACGTTCGCGGCGGCGGAGAACTGGGGCGGGAATGGTACGAACAAGGCCGGTTAGAAAATAAGCAGAATACGTTTTCTGATTTCGGCAGTTGTCGAGATCACCTCGTTAAGGAGGGGTGGTCTGATCAGCACCACATAGTGGCCCGAGGGGGCAGCGCTGGTGGTCTTCTAATGGGAGTGATGGTTAACCAGCGACCTGAGGCCTTCTGCGGAGTAATTGCTGAGGTTCCCTTCGTTGACAATGTCAACACCATGCTCGATCCAACTATTCCGCTTACGATCACCGAATACGACGAGTGGGGTGACCCGCATGATCGGTTCGTCTTCGAGGTGATGTCAGCGTATGGGCCGTATGAGAACATCGTCGCGGCTAACCATCCTGCGCTCCTGGTAACGGCCGGATTAAACGATCCAAGGGTCCAATATTGGGAACCCGCTAAGTGGATTGCGAAACTCCGTGTATTAACAACGAGTACCCGAATGATGTTGCTTCGCACCGAAATCGACTCAGGGCACGGTGGCCCTTCAGGCCGCTACGACGCCTGGCACGAAGAGGCCTTTGTGCAATCCGTTATCTTGGAAATGCTGGGCTTAGCGACGCCTTCAGGCTCCGCTGGAGATCGCAGCGATGACGAGAAGCACGAGGTTCCGTAACACGGAGCTAGTACCGACAGGTCGAGCTGTCCAACCGCCAAAACAGGCGCAAACGGGTCGTTGGGCTACAGGTCGCCGCATTACACGCAACATGGCTACGGTAAACACAGCGAGAACGATTTCTGCCCCGATCGAAGTCCAAGGCGAGGCAACTCCTACCACCAACATCGCCCCTAGGACGACCTCCAGGGGTGCGATGACAACGGCTATTGGTTTGGGTGAACCAAATTCGCGTGCCGTCGCATGCCACGAGGGGTCGCGGAGTTTGAGAGCGCCCGAGAAAAGGAACACAATGCCTAGAACAATTCGAGCCGCTAGGTCCATAGTTCTCGATCAGCTAAAGGTCCCGTAGTTGCCTTGAAAGAACACTAGAGGCGGCTTACTTTCCATAACTTCGAGTTCAAGGACGCGCCCGACCACGATGTCGTGGTCTCCACCGTCGTGTACTGCCTCTATTTCGCAATCAATGTAGGCAATCGAACCAGCGATGATCGGTGAGCCCGACGGGGCTGCTGACCAGTCCACGTCAGCAAATTTGTCTTCCACCCGACTCGCCATTACGCCACAAACGTCCATTTGGTCTTGAGCCATGACATTGACGCAAAATGACCCAGATTCGTGGATTTCCTTCCAGGAACCGGATTCCTTGCCGGGCAGGAAAGCAACCAATGGCGGCTCAAGGGACACGGACGTAAACGAGCCAATGGCCATCCCGACCGGCTTGCCGTTGTTGACAGCCGTTACCGCCGTAACACCCGTCGGAAAGTGTCCCAACACATTTCGGAACAACCCAGAATCAATATCAGCCACAACGACTCCTTCGTCAGCCTTTCGCGCATGGTAGCGCCCGAAGCCGAAGAACTGTTTAGAACCATCAGTTCGCAGCGATTATCTTCGGTGCTATGAGTCTCCGCCAGTCAGTAGCTCTCCCCGAAGGCCTCGTCGCCGTGGTCAAGCGAGATTGCCCGACATGTGAGTTGGTCGTACCCGTTCTAGAACAACTGGCCAACCAGATTGGGTTGACTGTATTCAGTCAAGACGATCCTGATTTTCCGGCGGGGGTCGAGAATAAACACTTTGACGAAGATTTGTCTGTCTCATGGCATCACACGATTGACACTGTCCCCACCCTTCTGGCGGTAGAGAACGGAAAAGAAATGGCTCGAACAGTGGGATGGTCTCGCTCTCATTGGGAGTCCGTTTCAGGTGTCTCCGGTCTTGGAACGGAACTACCCGAACAACGACCTGGCTGCGGTTCGCTTTCCGTTGACCCATCTCTTGCCGCGGATTTGGAGCTCCGGTTCGGTGACTTGAACTTTTCGGCGCGACGAGTTGAGTTTGCCGCTCTTGAAGACACCCATGAGGCCCTATATGACCGCGGCTGGACAGATGGGCTGCCGGTTGTACCTCCGAGCGAGGCACGGGTCCTTGCCATGTTGAGGGGTACCAGCCGTTCACCTGATGAGGTCATCGCGACTGTTCCTCCTGACTTAGCGCCATGCACGGTAGAGAAGGTGGCAATTAACGCGGTGATGGCCGGTTGTCGACCCGAATACCTTCCGGTGGTCCTAGCGGCAGTGGAAGCCGTCTGCACAGAAACCTTCAATATGCATGGCTTGCTGGCTACGACAATGCCGCATGCGCCGGTTCTTGTCGTTAATGGCCCGATTGCAGACGAAATTGGTATGAACTCCGGAAATAACGCTCTTGGTCAAGGAAACCGTGCGAACAGCACTATTGGTCGGGCTGTTCAACTTGTTATCCGCAACGTCGGAGGCGGAAGGCCGGGCGAAGTCGACCGAGCAGCTTTTGGCTCTCCCGCCAAAGTTGGTTTTTGTTTTGCCGAACGCGAAGCTGATTCGCCGTGGCCCCCGGTGTCAACCATGTATGGGTTTGAGCCTGGTACCAACACGGTTCTGGCGTTTCCCGGAGAAGCACCAAGAAATCTGGTTGATCAATTATCCAGAGACCCTGAGTCATTAGCTCGAACTTATGCCGCAAACTTGATTTCAATTCAGCACCCGAAGCTCGTTTTGGGTTTTGACGCCATTCTTGCTGTAGCACCCGACCACTCTCGGGTTTTCAGCGAAGCCGGATGGTCGCGAGAACAATTGACCGAACGAATAACAGAACTAACTGTTAGGCCGGGAAGCGAGTTAATCCGCGGAGCTGGGGACATACCGGAAGGTATTCCTGAGGCCATGAAAGACCTAGATTTGCCGAAATTTCGGCCAAACGGCCTCCATATAGTCCACTGTGGTGGCGCGGCTGGGTTGTTTTCGGCGATCATTGGAGGGTGGGTGAACGGCGATATGGGTTCAAATCCGGTTTGCGTCGAAATCACCCCATGATGAGGGAGAACCTATGACCAAGGTCTTAGATCCAACTAACGAAGCCACGCCGACCGATATTCCACGGGTAGCCCGGCCGGAAAGCCTAGAGGGGCTTACAGTCGGCTTGCTCGATATCAGTAAACCTAGAGGCGATCGATTTCTGGACCGGATCGAAGAACGATTAGTTGAACGAGGGTTACGTGTTGAACGATTCCGTAAACCAACTTTCACGAAACCAGCGCCAGTTGATTTGCGTCATGAAATAGCTACGAAATGCGATGTCATCATCGAAGCCCTCGCCGATTGAGGCAGTTGCACGTCATGCAGTGTGCATGACATCGCAGACCTTGAACGACGAGGTCTTCCAGGGGTATTTGTCGCTACGACTCAGTTCATTGACGGAGCCGAGGTGCAAGGCAAAGCGCTCGGGTTCGACCCTGCCGCCGTATGGGTCGAGCATCCGATACAGGATCGTACCGACGATGAGATGATTACGATCGCAGACAAAGCCATTGATGAGCTACTGGAGCAAATCACCAAGTAATAGGACCTCATCTTTGATGGTGAGCAAACCCTCACTTAGAAGATCATCGACGAGTCGGTCGGATCTGTTGGGGTCATCAGAAAGGCCCATGACCGCGGATGCCTCGGCTACTGGTACGGACCCTGCAGATAACTCTTTCATCAATTTGCCGCGAGCCTGACGATCACTTCCGTGGAATCGGCTTTGTTTCTTGCCGACACCCGCACTCCCGTCAGCTGGATCTGGTCCTGCCCCCCGCCACGAACACCAAGGCTCGGCAGGGCAGTGCATGCATCGGGGATCTCGTTTGGTGCAGGTCGAAGCTGCAAGGTCAAAGAGCGCCTGGTTCCACAGCCACGGATCGCCTGAGGGCACAAGCTGGTCAGCAAGTTCCTGAGCCGCCTTGGGTTGTAATGGAGCGCCGCACCACCGTGCCAAGAGTCGACCCACATTGGTGTCGACGACCCCCACTTGCAATTCGA
>JASMKJ010000048.1 GCA_030749275.1 Acidimicrobiales bacterium | reverse complement strand
AGGTCCGAGTTGCCGTCATCACAGGAGCCAGTGGGTCAACATTCTGTTCCGGATTTGATCTCGGAACAACTATCCCTGTCATTACCGGTGCTCGAGGTCCCGACAATGAATTCGAGGAAATGATCGCAACCGACAGAGAGTTGCTGCGTCGAGCGACACTCGCCGGGTACGACATCGGCAAGCCTCTAGTCGCCGCTGTGAACGGTCATGCTATTGCCGGCGGCATGGAACTGTTGCTTTCCTGTGATTTGCGGGTGATGGCTCAGGGAGTGAAATTGGGGTTATCCGAAGTAGCGCTTGGCCTAATTCCCGGCATGGGGGGTACCGCCCTGTTGCGCAGGCATGTGTCAAGTGCTTTAGCTATGGAAATGTTGCTTTGCGCTCAACCGATCATCAGCGATGAACTAGCCGACTCCGGGCTATTTAATCGCTTGGTTCCGACTGATCAAGTGCTTCCCCAAGCTTTGGAAATAGCTCACACCGTGGCGTCCAACGCACCGCTCGCAGTTCAAGCAGCGCGACGCGTCATCCGCCAATCGGTGGACCTTGACGAAGATGACGCTCTGCTTCTTGAATCTGACTCTGGTGCTGTACTAGCCGAAAGCGACGATGCCAAGGAGGGTCCTTTGGCGTTCATGGAAAAACGAAGCCCTAAGTTTCAGGGGCGGTGACTGTTGGTCCCTGCCGCTATCAGACCGAAGGATTACTGAAGTCCGAGAGTTCAACTATGTGTGCCGTCTCAACGCAAGTCCGGCGGTAACCAAACATTTCCTTTGCACCGTCTGCAGTGGGCAAAGCAAGAAAAGCGTCGTGGGTTGGGTACCACACCGCCAAAACTTCATGGAAGCCATCAAGATCTCCAACGACTGACCCCTCAACCTCTGCTCGCCACAATATCGAACCCCCAACCGCCTCAACAGAATGCTGGATTGCCGCCATATAGGCCCGATAGGTTTCGCCGTCGGGGAACTCAATTGCAGAGTGGTACCTATTGATGTTGAGCATCACCAACGGCCGTCCCGGCGAAATCTCTGCTCGCTTTCGTAGTCTCGCTATTTGATCTTCGTTTGATGTGATGTCGCCGGCCATGACATAACGCTAGTGCGAAGCGGCCAATGTCAAGAAAACGCGGCCTACGCTTTACGCACACCGCCGGACGACAAGGGCCCGAATCGATGACACCTTTCGAATATTTCAGTATTTCTTCGAATAACGAAGGGTGGGGCCTTCATTTGCCTAAAGAAATCCACGGCGCTTTTGGGGGCGTGACAGGCGGTGCTTTAGCTGCCGCGGCCATTGCCCTAAGTCGCACCGTGGAGCCAACTCGAACGGTGACCGGAATTGACATCCACTTCCTACGAGGCCTATCCACTACCGACGCTCAGGCCACAATAAGAACTCTGACCTCGGGACGCAGCTTGACCATTCTGCGAGTCGAATTCACCGATGCGTCCGGAACACCCACTACTGAAGCTCGTGTCGCATTGGCAGCATCTGAAGCCCTTCGTGTCGATATTCAGACCACAGAGCGAACTCGAGGTTTGCTGGGCCCTCCCCCCAAAGATTTGTCCGGCAGTGCCAAGCCCTGGAGAAAACCGGAAGGAGTTGACGTACCAATTATCGATACTGCCCGCCCTCAAGCTGCCCGAGTGGAGTCCGCGATCGCCACCTTGGTTTCAGTGCCATGGCATCCATCTGATGACGGTAGCGAGGGTGCTTGTCTGGCAGCGGACCTCTCGGTTGGACCACCCGTTGACGCTGCTCTTCCTAAGGGTGGATGGGTACCTCACCCCAACCCAGACCTGTCACTTAGGTTTTCGGCTCAAGTCACGCAGCAGGACCTCGTTGCTATCGGAACGTGTCGCGAGATATCGCGCGGTTTCGCAACTGTTGAAACAGAAGTTTGGCAAGATCAGTCCCTTGTAGCGACAGGTATTTCTACAAGTCTTCTGACCGCAAAGTCTTAGTTCAAACTTCCGACTGCCCAAGAAAACTGAACGATCCAAGTTTCCCTTGTAGGGTCGGGGTGCCTCAGGGGAGGGAAATTATGAAGTTCGGAATGCTATACGAGTTGCAGTTGCCCAAGCCATGGGACGAGGAAGCGGAATTACGTCTTATCGACGAAGCAACAGAACAAATTGTTTTGGCAGACCAAATCGGCATTGATCATGCATGGGCGGTCGAACATCACTTCCTAGAGGAGTACTCACATTGCTCAGCATCAGACGTTTTTCTAGCGTCTCTCGCCGCTAAGACTGAACGCATAAGAATCGGGCTAGGTATCCGGCAAGTAATTCCGAATTACAACCACCCTTCTCGGAGCGCTGAGACAGTAGCGATGCTGGATCTCATTTCCAGAGGAAGAGTTGAATTCGGCATTGGAGAGGGAGCGACACGTCTCGAACTGCGTGGCTACGACATCAATGCTCGAAGAAAACGAGAGTTGTCGCTAGAAGCAGCGGAGCAGATTGCCAACATGATGGTCATGGAGCCCTACCCCGGCTTTGAAGGTGAAGGCTTCTCTATGCCTTGCCGAAACGTGGTCCCCAAACCTATGCAGAA
>JASMKJ010000047.1 GCA_030749275.1 Acidimicrobiales bacterium | reverse complement strand
ATACCTCGAGTCCACCAAGATGGGGCATTGTTAGGTCAAGGACCATGATGTCGACTTCGTCGGCAATCTTGATTGCCTGCAACCCATTCGCTGCGGTCAAAACTCCGTAATTTTCTGATTGCAGCGCACGTACCAGCGCTTGTCGAATTCTTTTGTCGTCATCGACAACACCTACAACAGCATTGATGTCGGCGGGTTGTCTGGGTATAGCCATCAGTTATTGGTCTACTTCCTCAAGATGAAGGTTGGATGAGAATCCACGGTCACCGACACTCCAGCCCTCCCTAATAGGATCTGATCCACAATGAGCATGTCATTTTCCGAACCTGAGCTTCTCGATACGCAGGTCCGATGATGGGTTGGCGATGGAACATATTGGTGCTCCTCTTGGTATTCCCCGTTGCCTGTTCGGGTGAAGATCCAGCTACTAGCCCGCCTACTCTCGCACAACAAACAGCGCCTACTTCGTCAGTGTCGGAGACATCTACCACAACTTCGGCAGCGCCTCCGCTAACGACCCTTACCACGACGACCTTCGAGGTTGAAGCCCCCCAGCCGACTACGACAACCGAACCCTACGAGGGTTGGTGGGATCCCAAATCGGTGCAACTTCCTTGGGGAGATGCCGTGGAGGGGGTACTGACCTTTCGCGGGTCACCAACTCGATCATGGTACGGACGCGGCCCGGTCCCATTGATGCCAGAGGTTCTATGGCGATTCCCCGAACAAGGGAACTTATGTTCTTTATCTACAACGCGCGGGCGTACAACAAATTGGTGCGGAATCGGGTGGACAGGCCAACCGGCAGTGTGGGAGTTGGAGAATGAAACATGGTTGGCCATTGGTGCATATGACCGCGGCATCCATGTCCTGGACGCGTCTACTGGGAAACCAGCCTTGGACCCCTTTGTCACCGGGGACATCGTAAAAGGGTCTCTCACGGTAGACCCGGACGGTTTCCCTCTCATTTACAGCGGTTCTCGGGATGGTCAGTTGAGAATCTTGGCCTTCGACCGTCCTGACCGTCTCACAGAGCTTTGGAGCATCGCCGGGGACGAAGTCAACCCCATGATGTGGAATGACGATTGGGACGGCGCGCCCTTGATTCTTAAGGATCATCTCATCACCGGAGGCGAAAACAGTTGGCTACACATAATTCGTTTGAACCGCTCTTTGGACCAACTTGGCCAAGTCACGGTAGACCCCGAAATAGTTTTCCAAGCTCCCGGCTGGGATCCGGAACTACTTGAGGCGTTAGGGGACAACAACGTTTCGATAGAGAGCTCGGTAGCCGTTTCTGGTGACACGGTTTGGTTCGCTAACTCCGGCGGTCTTGTCCAAGGTTGGGATCTTTCCCCGTTGTCGACAGGTGATCCCCCTGTCCGAACCTTTCGTTGGTGGATGGGAGATGACGTCGATGCCACGATCGTTATCGACGACGAAGGGTTTCTTTATGTCGCTGCTGAGTACGAGCGCGCTACCCCAAGATCACGGGAAGTCGGGCAGCTAGTGAAACTAGACCCGTTAGAACCCGAAACGCCCGTTGTTTGGTCGATCCATGAGAACCAAACTCTGCCCGGGGGGATTTGGAGCACCCCCGCTTTACATAGAGGAGTCCTCTATGTAACGACAAACTCCGGGAAACTCATGTCTGTAGATCGCTATAACGGCAACATATTGTGGTCCAAGCGCCTTGAAGGACCACTTTGGAGTTCCCCAGTAGTCGTTGGAGACATTCTCATAGTCGGGGACTGTGGCGGATATTTACGCGCCTACGGTGTCCAACAACCCGAAGTTGAACCCATTGAGATTTGGCGTATCGAAATTGGTGGGTGTCTAGAGGCAACCCCAACGGTCTGGGACGGAAAGATCTATATAGGTTCTAGGGAGGGTGGCTTGTTCGCTCTAGGCGAACGGTAAGCATTGTGTTCTAGGGTTCCCCCATGGATATAGGCGTTTGTGTTGCTTCACATGTCGGGGATATCGATTACGTCGTCCGGGCCGAAGAGCTCGGATATTCACATGCATGGCTAGCCGACAGCCAGATGCTTTGGTCCGATTGTTACGCTGCTCTCGCTTTGGTCGCTGATCGGACCTCCACCATCAATATTGGGACCGGTGTATCGGTCTCCGGTACAAGACCAGCGCCTGTGACGGCAGCCTCAATAGCAACCATTAATGCTCTTGCGCCGGGTCGCACCTTCCTCGGTTTGGGAACAGGAAATACGGCGATGCGAATCATGGGTCATAAACCCCAGAGAATCGCGGAGTTCGATCAATACCTTGAGGCCATCAAGCCCCTGCTAAAGGGCGAGGAGGCCTCACATTCTTTCGGAGGTCATGTCAGCCCCATACGTCACATAATGCCCGACAAAGGGTTTGTGAATTTTGATAGTCCAATACCGCTGTACGTATCAGGTTTCGGGCCGAAGTCATTAGCCCTAGCGGGGAAACACGCAGACGGAGCGGTCATGTCAATACCACCCGACGCTCAAGTAATGGACCGGATGTGGGAAATGATCGAACGGGGTGCCACCGAAGCAGGGAGAAAGCTCGATCGAGACAACTATTTGACTTGTTCCCTCACCACAATCGTGGTTCTTGAAGATGGGGAAACCATCGAAAGCCCTCGGGTCAAAGCAGAGGCAGGAGCCATGGCCATGGCGTCGGTTCATTATTCCTACGATCAGTACCGCCAACTGGGCCGCTCCCCTGGCAGCCGACTTGATGGCATTTGGGATGAGTACACCGCCATGCTTGCCGACTATGACCCAGAGCGAATTCACCAACGGATACACGCAGGACACAATTGTTGGGTAATCCCCGAAGAAGAGCGGTTCGTCAGCCCAGAACTCATCGACGCCACCTGCATAGTGGGAACAGCAGACGAAGTAATAGAACGACTCCAACAACTCGAAGAACGCGGTCTTGACCAACTCATGATTCTTCCTAATTTCGATCCGCGATACGAAGTTCTTGAACGAGTTGGCCGCGAGATTATCCCCCACGTATAGCTAGACGGGCGAGGCACGAGACATGGTGTTTAACCCACCTCGCTGTTAACCTTGAGCGTCGTTATTCCAAACGGTGGCCAACGCCACGCCAATCCACTTTGAGAGTTCCTATGAGCAACGTCTGTCAAGTAACCGGTCGCAGACCTACAACCGGTTTTACCGTTTCTCACTCTCACCGGCGCAATAAACGTTGGTTCAAGCCCAACATCCAAAAAAAGAAGTTCTATGTGCCGAACGAAAAGCGTCACGTAACTTTGATGGTGAGCGCTAAGGGAATAAAGATCATCAACAAACGCGGAATTGAGTCAGTGCTAGCTGACCTTCGTCGTCGTGGGGAGAAAGTCTGATGGCAAAAAGCGACAAACGGCCTGTGATCAAACTGAAATCGACTGCTGGAACTGGTTACACATACTCGACACGTAAGAACAAAACAAACACCCGTGAGCGGATCGAACTCAAGAAATACGACCCAGTGATCCGCCAGCACGTTATTTTCAAAGAAGAACGCTGATTCGTTCCACCTGAAATCTTCATCTTGAGATGACGACTGTGAATGAAGATCATCTGTCGTCGCAGCAAGCGCGCTCCTTGGCAGTATCTGCTCAAGGGTTAGACGTCAAAAGCTCATTTTCGTCAACGCGACTCGACATCAGACACTTGAGGTGGGCGTTCAAAAGATTCGGAGTGCTGCAAATCGACGCAGTAAACGCAATCGCTCGCTCTCATTTGTTAGTTCTCCGAGCCCGCCTCGGGGGCTCCCATGACGGTCTGTCTACGTTGCTGGACAGAGCAGCTTACGAACAGCGGGAATTAACTGAGTATTGGTGTCATGAAGCCAGTTTTCTTCCAGTCCAGGACCTACCGTTATTTGGGTGGCGGATGCAGCGAGCCGAAAACGGGGAGTTGTGGAAAGGGATCCGACAATTCGTTTCCGAGAACCCAAAGTTCGTCAAACAAATTGAGGATTATGTCCGCGAAAATGGGCCTGTAAGCGCAGGCGAACTTCAAAAAAAGCCCAAAGACAGACCCTGGTGGGGATGGTCAGATTCGAAAATTGCTCTGGAGTGGTTATTTTGGATCGGCAAAGTTTCGACCAGCAAACGGAAGAATTTCACCCGCTTCTACGATCTCTCCGAAAAGGTTCTGCCTTCGCCGGTTCTTGAAGAGTCTCTTAGCGAAGTAGAGGCACAAACTGAGTTAATAAGGAGAGCAGCCGGTCATCTGGGTGTGGGAGCAGCGGAGGACTTAGTTGACTATTTCCGGCTTCCGAAACTCGAGGGCAAACAACGAGTCCGCGAGTTAGTGGAAAACAACGAGTTGCTTCAAGTGGAGGTTGAGGACTGGAACCGGCCCGGCTACATCCAAGCGGACACCAAGTTCACGACCGCCAACTCTAAGTCGGTTCTGCTGAGCCCTTTCGATCCCCTCGTTTGGTTTCGACCTCGTGCGGAACGGCTGTTCCGGTTCAAGTACCGCTTGGAGATTTATGTACCGGCGAAGAAACGAGTACACGGCTACTACGTTTTGCCTTTTCTGCACAACAACGACTTATGTGCGCGGGTGGACGTGCGGGCTGACACCAAAAATGGAGTACTTCACGTCCCAGCAGCTCACGCTGAAGTTTCAGAGTTAGAACTCGCTGCTGTCGAGAGCCTTGCCACCGAACTTCAATCATTGGCTTCCTGGAGAAATCTTGAAGAAGTCAAAGTGGGACAGCGTGGCAATCTGGCGCGTCAACTGAAAAGGGTGATCGCTAAGTGAGGGTCCTGTGGCGCGGGTTAACAATGGCTTGTGGTGTGTGCGGTGCGCGGGGTTTGTTCGAAAAATGGGGCATGTTCTCAATTACCCAAGACTGTCCTCGATGTGGCCTCCACTTCGAACGTATGGAAGGTCATTCGCTTGGTGCAGTAGCGATCAATACAGTGACGAGTTCAGCGCTGGTTCTTGTCGTGGTGGCTCTTAGTTTGGTTGTATTGGGAACAGATGTGTCAACGTCGTTCCTGCTCGTAATCGCTGCACCGGTCGGTGTGGTGTTCCCTATCTTGTTTGATCCCATATCGCGCACCCTTTGGAACGCCGTCGAGTTGCTGATGCGGCCAGTCTCAGATGAGGAGCTCGATCCAAGATTTCGTGCCGGGTCATCGGAGTGAATAAATGCTCCGAGGTTGCAATAAGGGACCCGTCACGCCAGAATTCAACTTCTTGCCTGTTTGATATTTAGCGGCAAACACGGTTGGTCCCGTGGTGAAGTCTGGAGTTCACGCCGGCCTGTCAAGCCGGAGGTCGCGGGTTCAAATCCCGTCGGGACCGCGGTCGGGTAGCTCAGTTGGCAGAGCGCGCGCCTGAAAAGCGTGAGGTCACCGGATCGACGCCGGTCCCGACCACACTAGAAAGTCAGGGGCTCTGAGCCCCTGACTTTCTTCAGTTTGGGTTCCCTGAACGGTTCGCCGCACAAGACGAACCATTCATCGACCTCGGAACGTCCCGCCTGGTCGCTGCTAGCCGCGACCAACGCCATCTGCACTAGCGGCAGCGGCTACTGCGGCAGACACTGCGGGTACAACCGACCGGTCGAATGCTGTGGGGATAATTAATTCAGGAGAGAGGTCATCGCTTGACACAGCTGCCGCAATCGCTGAGGCTGCAGCTATCTTCATGCCCTCGGTGATGTCGCTGGCGGCGGCATCGAAGGCTCCTCGGAAGATCCCTGGGAACGCAAGGACGTTGTTGATCTGGTTCGGATAGTCACTTCGCCCAGTGGCAACCACCGCGGCGATGTCGGCGATCTCTTCGGGAAGGATTTCCGGATCTGGGTTGGCCATCGCAAAAACAATCGGTCGGTCCGCCATCGCCGCGACGTCGTCTCGAGTAATCAACCCGGGACCGCTCAGTCCCATAAAAACGTCAGCGCCGACCATCGCGTCACCTACCGAACCTGCGATGTTGTCTGTGTTTGTGTTGTCTGCAATCCACTCTTTTGCTGTGTTCAGGCCCTCGCGTCCGGGGTACAGCGTGCCCTGTCGGTCACATACAACGACATCGCCGATACCGCGACCCAAAAGGATCTTGGCGCAAGCTACCCCGGCAGCCCCCGCACCCAAAATCACACATCGCAGGTCATTGAAATCTTTGCCCGTAATGCGGACGGCATTTTCCAGGGCTGCCAACGCGACCACTGCTGTGCCGTGTTGATCATCGTGGAATACCGGAATGTCAAGTGCTTCACGCAACGCAGCTTCTACCTCAAAGGCTCCTGGAGCAGCTATATCTTCGAGATTTATGCCCCCAAACGTTGGTGCTAAGCGAATTACTGTTTCGATGATTTCTTCGGGAGTGTCAACGTCGATACAAATCGGGAAAGCATCGACACCAGCAAATTCTTTGAACAGCAGTGCTTTGCCCTCCATCACTGGCATCGCGGCAGCGGGTCCAATGTCGCCGAGTCCCAGAACAGCCGTCCCGTCGCTGACAATCGCGACTGTGTTTTTTCTGATCGTTAATTCATGAGACGCTGATTCGTCTTCATGGATCGCCATGCAAACCCGCGCTACCCCGGGGGTGTAGGCCATTGAAAGGTCGTCGGCATCTCTAAGGGGAATACGACTTATTGTTTCGAGCTTCCCGCCTTCATGGATCTTGAATGTGCGATCAACTGCGCTGATGACTTTGATTCCCTCTAGCCCGTCGACAGCTTCACAGATTTCTTCCACGTGAGCTTCACTGGCCGCGTCAACCACGACTTCTTCACGTAGAGAACCCCCGGTGACAGTGAACCCTTGCAAACTGCGGATATTGCCTCCCACATCGCCTATTGCTGTGCACAGTCGGCCGAGCGTGCCCGGCTCGTGGGCGAGTTCGACTTCTAATGTGGCCGAAAAGGCCGCCGTTGGACGCGACATCGTGTCTCCTGATATGGAACGAGAGCGTTCTATTGTGGCGGGACGATCCACCGAGTCCAAACAGTCCTGCTGCTTTTGTTTTACGGACCTTCGTAGTCAAAGCCCAATTCGATAGCTGTCAGGAGCGCTAAGAAGTTGATTCCTTCTCGTTTCGCCAGTGCCTCACAAGTCCCACCACGATCGACAACCGCAATGATTATCGCGGGTTCAGCGCCAAATGCTCGGACGGCGGCGGCGGCTTCAATCGGTGACACGCCTCGAGTAACAACGTCTTCGGTGATAGCCACGCGGTCACCCTTGCGTAACGCTCCTGCGATGCGACCCTCGACACCGTGATCTTTCGCTTCTTTTCGGACACTAAAGCTGCGAATTTGTCGACCACGGTCAGCTGCTATTGCCGAAACGCCGTAGGCCACCGGGTCTGCCCCCATGGTCAATCCCCCTATGGCATCTATCCCGTCAACCTCATCTAGGATGATGTCTGCGATCAGTTTGATCCCGACTGGGTCGCATGCGGTTTGTTTCCCGTCGATGAACCATGAACTCCGTCGACCGGATTTCAAAACAAAGTCGCCGGTCCGAACTGCGTGTGAAAGCAAGTGTTCTCTCAACTCCGTTCGTCGAGGGTCAAGTTCGTTCACTTGTCAGTCCACCTCGCTTCTCCGTTTCCTTCTTCGACGTGACCTATGGCCCATGCCTCGTGACCATCTTGGCTCGCCAGTTCGATCATGGTGTCCGCTTGTCCCCTCGGCAAAATGAGCACCATGCCGATACCTATGTTGAAGACATTGCGCATTTCACTCTCCGAAACCGGGCCTTCGGCAGCGATTTGATCAAAGATTCTTGGTCGGCGCCACCGGGCCACATCCAACTGAACCGCGACGTTCTCGTTAATGACCCGCTTCAGGTTGCCTTCTAGACCACCCCCCGTGATGTGCGCTGCGGCATGAATTTCGAGTTGGCGAAACGCCGTCAACACGGTCGGTGCATAGATCACGGAGGGACGCAGAAGTTCGTCGCCGAGGGACACATCAGCGTCAGGCCACGCGGGATCATCAAGGGAACGCCCGTCCATCAAAACGCGCCGAGCGAGGCTGTATCCATTGCATCGCAATCCGGGTGAAGCTATGCCTACTAGAACATCCCCCGCCACGACTGCTGATTTGGTTGGAATGTTCGTTCGTTCAGCGACACCCACCGCGAAACCTGAAACATCAAAATCGTCACGATTCATCGTGTCTGGATGTTCGGCTATTTCGCCACCCGTCAACGCACAGCCGGCTTGGCGGCATCCTTCAGCGAACCCAATAATCAGTTGCTCGATTTGTTCAGGGTCCACTTCTCCGACAGTCAACTGATCCAAAAAGAAGAGCGGTTCGGCTCCGCAAGTAACGATGTCATCGACGCACATTGCAACAACATCGATTCCTATCGTGTCGTACTTCTTCAATTCTTGAGCGACGAGAGTCTTTGTCCCTGCGCCGTCGTTCCCAGATACCAGTACTGGTTCCCGATATGTCTCTGGGATGGCAACAATCGAACCGAACCCCCCGACATCACTTATGA
>JASMKJ010000046.1 GCA_030749275.1 Acidimicrobiales bacterium | reverse complement strand
GACCCCGACGACATGGCGGAGGCTTTCATGGCTCAAACAGAAAATCGAGATGCGCAATTCCCCGACCACCGACGTACAAGAAAAGGGATTTGAGACCGTGGACGAATTATGGCGACTTAGCGCTACCGAATTGGCTAGAGGTATAAGGGATAAGAATTTTTCTGCTAGCGAGGTTGTTCGCTCAGTCCTTGACCGAGTCGCCGAAAAGAACCCTGCTCTCAACGCAATTACCGTTGAATTTCCCGAAGAGGCGTTGGCCGCTGCTGCAGCAGCAGATGACCTCGTCGCCGCCGGGGAGGTTCTAGGACCTCTTCACGGTGTGCCAGTGACTATCAAAGAAAATATTGATGTTAATGGCCAGGCGACACCGAATGGAGTCCCAGCATTTGAGGGACTGATCGCATCTGACGATGCTCCTCTAGTGAAGAATCTGCGTGAAGCTGGCGCCATATTGGTCGGGCGGACGAACGTCCCGGAGTTTTCAATGAGGGGAACCACTGTCAACCCGTTGCGGGGTAGAACATTTAACCCGTGGGACTCTGACGCAAGTCCGGGAGGCTCCTCAGGAGGAGGAGGTGCAGCCGCGGCAGCAGGTTTCGGTCCCCTACATCACGGAAACGACATCGGAGGTTCGCTCAGATTCCCAGCGCTCGCGAACGGAATCACTACGGTAAAGCCGACCAACAATCGGATTCCTGTATATAACTCGACTGCGCAAGCAGAACGCGGTCCATTATCTCAAGTGATGTCTGTTCAGGGCATCATGGCCCGAGACGCCCAGGATCTTGCCCTAGCCACAGCAGTAATGATTGAGCCGGACCCTAGAGATCCGTTATGTCCGCCAGTTCCGTGGCGAGGACCTCAGCTAGGTGATCCGATCACCATTGCTGTCACTAAAGACCCTTGCGGTTACGACATCCATCAAGGCATCATCGATCTGATTGATCAGGCCGCCGAAGCCTTACAAGACGCCGGCTACCGCGTAGTGGAAGTTCCCACCCCGTCGGTCGAAGAGCCATTTAGAGATTGGTTTCGAACCCTGATAACAGAAATGGACGTGGCTCTTTGGCCTCAGATTGTCGAACACGGCAGCGATGAGATCAAAACAACTTTTGATTACTTCTTTCGGATGGGCGAAGTGCTTGAGTTGGACCGTTTCATTCATGATTTTGGTGATCGCACAAGGATGATGCGGGATTGGAATCTCTTCTTGGAGCAATATCCCCTGGTGCTTACACCGATGTACATGAATCGTCTCTATGACTGGGATTACGACCTCCAAAGTTTCGAAGCATGTAAGGACTTTCTAGAGGCTTCCGTTTACTCGATGGCTATCAATTACCTGGGTTTACCAGCAGGTGTTATCGGCACTGGTCTCGTCGAAGACCGTCCTGCGGCTGTGCAGATCGTCGGTCAGCGCTACAGAGAAGATTTGATCTGCGATGCGCTTGAGTCTTTGCAGGAAAGGTGTGGGCGACTCACCGATCATCTTTGGGCCAGGGAGGGCACCTGAGGAAGTCGTCCTGCATTCGCCAACATCGGCAAGCTAACGTTTTCCGATGACCTCTCTACGACTGGTTCCTCTTGAATGTGGTTGGCTATCAACCTCAGCTTCTTCTGTGGTGGCTGGTCTGGAGGGAAAGGCCGAGCTACCGATACCAAGCTGGCTGGTCATTCATCCCAGTGGCCAGACCGTCCTGTTTGACACTGGGCTGCATCACGAATTGATACACGGAGTTGGGGCCAGATATCCGCTGATGGCCCGCCAGTTCGAGTCTCGCTTTACTTCCGAAGATACGGTTTCCGAACGTCTCGAAAAAGTCGACGTGGACCCTTCAGAGATAAACGCGATTGTTTTCAGCCACCTTCATTTCGATCATTGTGGGGGTACTTCACTGATCCCTAACGCTCAGATCATTGTCCAAGCATCAGAATGGGATTCAGCTCATCACCCAAAGCTGATCGAACATGAGGTCTACAACCCTGCAGATTTCGATCTCGGTCACGATGTGTTGAAAGTCGACGGCACCCACGATGTTTTCGGGGACGGTTCAGTGATCTGTGTACCCACCCCTGGCCACACAGCTGGTCACCAGTCTCTTCGAGTGAATTTGGCCAGTGGGCCGGTCATTTTGACTGGTGACTGCGTTTATTGGGAACAAGTGCTCGAAGAAATGCTTCTTCCTCCTTTTGGCTTCGACCACGAGATGCAGTTGAATTCGATGCGCATGCTCAAAGAGTTACGTGATGAGCATGGTTGTCGACTTCTGTATGGTCATGACGCTTCTCAATGGGCCAACCTCAGTCAGGCTCCTGCCGGGCTGATCTGAGC
>JASMKJ010000045.1 GCA_030749275.1 Acidimicrobiales bacterium | reverse complement strand
TCGTTGCCACGAGACAGCGGAAAGGCTGCCTGCAGGACACTTGATTGCCTCGGTTACAAACCTCAGCCATATCCCTACACGGTAGGAAAGCACCTTGGGTGTCCACCCCAGGTTGCTGGATGCACAGAAGTGCACCGCTCTTGATAACGGCATCATTCCAGCAGCTTTGCTTGCTCTAGGCGAATGATTTTCAATATTCGCGGGTCGGATTGAAGCACTTGCAGTTCGTCACTCTGCCACACTGAGGCCGTGCCCAGATTTCAACGAGTCACAGAGACCGATGCCTCAGGAACGGTGCGGCTGGTAAGCCTCGAAGTTACTGAAGAAGCCATATACCGAACTTCGAAGGCAGAGATGTGGGAGGGAAAGCTCCCGTTCGTAGCGGTCATAGGTATCGAAATTCGCCGCGATGGCGCATCGGACCTAGTGACAGCGGAAACCAAACACGGCCGAATTCAATGGTCCTTAAAGAATGGTCGAACGCTGCTTGACGCCATCGAAAAACACAGCAAATAACACAGTTTCTTCGGTCCGATCAAACTCTCTGATTCCCCACAACAGCGTGACCATGGGGCGGAACTCACCTATGAGCGTTTAGGCTTCGACCAACAAGACAGGACATTCCATGATCACAGCGATGCCACGAATCGCGATCGCAGTCAGTGACTTCGACGCCGCTATATCAACCTTTCGCGAACAGATGGGAATGTACGTCGACGACTTTTCGCCCGAAACCGTGCCTTCCCTAGGAGCCCACGTCGCGATGTGTCAGCCAACAGGCGGAAGCAACATTGAACTCATGGCACCGTCAAATCCAGATCAACCCTTAAGTCAAGCGTTACAAAAATTTCTTGACCGCCGAGGTGAAGGCACATACGCAATGATGCTCGAGGCCCCCGATCCCAACGCCGAGGCAGAAACCTTGCTGGAAAAGGGAATCAAAGTGCTCCCTCTCATGAGAGGTGCAGGAGGACGAGACATCCACCCAAGTTCCACCCATGGTGTACTCATCCGGATTTACCCTGACGGTTCAGTAGCGCAACCGAACAATCCGCCAAGTGCCGCCCCACACTTCTCAGGTATACAGAAAGTAATGATTGCCACTCGTGACGCCAGCATCGCCGGTGAAGTGTACGCGGACCGTCTTGGCCTTGACGCCGACCCACCTGATGTTGATTCACAACGAGGAGTGCTGACCCGCTTGATCCGACCGGCCCAAGGCGGTGTCATCGAGCTACTTTCCCCTATAGACACAACTCAGAAAGTGGCTTCAGATATTGATTCCTTCCTTTGTTCAAAAGGTGAGGGCATCTACGCACTGGTTCTCAGCGCAAACGAAGAGGTGAACGAGCACGATTTCCACTTATTCGGCACGCGGTTCTTAATAGAAAAATAGTCCGCTACTGAAGCCCACTTCCTAGCTGCCGAATCGGCGTGAAGAGTAGGTCGCGTCGTATCATTAGTGGTGATCTCGAAAAGGCTGACGGGAGGGAATGAGGACATGGATAGTGAAGCGAACTTGGACTACGAGGTCATTGTCGTGGGTGCGGGTGTTGCCGGTATCTACCAAATCAAGCGGCTCATTGACATGGGGATCAAAGCGGTTGTCCTAGAGGCGGATCCCGACTTGGGCGGCACCTGGTACAACAACAGATATCCGGGTGCGCGCTTTGATTCCGAAAGCTACACCTATGGGTACTCCTTTTCGCGAGAACTGCTTGATGAGTGGCACTGGAAAGAAATGTTTTCCGGTCAACCTGAAAATCTCAAATATTTGAACTTCGTGGCGGGAAAATTCAACCTTCGTGAACATATGCAATTTGACTGCCGCGTGCAATCGGCAGTGTTTGACGAAAACAATGAACTATGGAACATCAAAGTTTCTGACGGACGTGAGTTGTCCTGTCGTATCGTCATCTTTGCTTTGGGGCTTCTGTCGCAGCCAACTATGCCTCGTGTGGACGGGGTTGAAGACTTCAAAGGACGAGCTTGGCACACCTATAACTGGCCACACGAAGACGTTGATCTCAGTGATCAGCGCGTGGGCATCATCGGCACGGGAGCAACCGCCATCCAGGTAATTGGTGAGATAGCAGACAAGGTGGGTGAACTTACTGTTTTTCAACGTCGTCCCAATTGGGTAGCTCCGCTCAATAACAGTGAGATATCTGCAGATCAGATGGAGGAAATCCGGGTTCGTTACGACGAAATTTTTGAGACATGCGCCCGAACACCTGGTGGATTTGAGCACGAACCCGATCGACGCGGCTTCTATGAAGTCAGTGAATCAGAAAGATATGAATTATGGGACCGGCTCTACGACGAACCTGGGTTCAGTATTTGGTTAAGAAATTTCAGGGAGATCTTCACAGACGAGCAAGCAAACGCCGAGCTGTCTGAATACATAGCCCAACGAATTCGGGGCCGGGTCCAAGATCCCGTCGTCGCGGAGAAACTCATCCCCAAAGACCATGGTTTCGGTGTTCAACGAGTGCCGATGGAAACCGGGTATTTGGAGGCCTACAACCGCGACAACGTGCATCTAGTGGACATCAGCGCAACTCCGCTGGAACGGATCACCGAAAAGGGTATTCGTACCACTGAAGCAGAGTTCGAATTCGACATCATCGTGTATGCCACCGGTTTCGATGCGATCACTGGCTCGTTCGATCACATAGATATCCGGGGTCGCGACGGACTCACCCTGAGAGAAAAATGGTTCGACAACCCAACCACCTTCTTGGGAATGATGGTCTCAGGTTTCCCCAACTTGCTGATGCCCTCCGGCCCTCAGAGTGGGTCGGCCTCAACTAATTACCCGCGCGGAATTGAAAACGGTGTCAACTGGTGCTCTGATCTGCTTGAGCACATGTGGGCGCGTGACCTTCAATATGTCGAAGCAACAGCAGAAGCGGAAACGCGTTGGACCGATCATGTAATCAAGATGTACTCGGCCATGTTGATGCGCAAAGCGCAGTCCTGGTTCACGGGATACAACAGCAACGTTGACGGTCACGAAGCCGGAAAGATTCGTTACATGGTCTATAACGGCGGGACACCTAAATATGTCGCGACCATCAACGACGTCGCGACGAAAGGCTACGAAGGAATTCGCTTCACCGCCGAGTCCAAACGTCTGGGGAATGTCACCGCAGTTGGATAGCTGTCACAAACGAGGACCCTGTCGTTCTCACTAACTGATTCCCGATCACAAACCTTCTCGATCACTCTGTGAGAGGTTACGGATGTTTCGAACGCAGTCAGGGCAGAGGTAGCGCCGATCATAGACACTTTCGTTGCGAAGGCGGCCGAAGCGGTCTGCCCAGATCTCATTCCAAAGAAGCGCATCGTCATCGCTAATCGAAGAAGAGTAAACCACCCCGCACAGCTGACAACTCACGAGACCGAGCTGGTACAAAAGGTCAGACCTCGCCTTGGGGATCGGATGATTTAAGGGGGCAGGGACCGTGCGATGGCACCCTAAGTCGCGATCTATGCGGATGAGACCAATTCCTAAATGTAAAGCGACACTGATTTGTTCTTCACTGAATTCAGAAGTCGGTAGATAACAGGCGAAATAAACCCGATCAGCGTGTATCGAATGGGAACTGGCTTCACCGGAAATAGAAGTGAACCTCTTTTCTGACCGACGGATATGGACCGCTATTAATTCAAAGTCTCCGCGATGTTGACCACCGGTGTGGCGAATCCCAACAGCGTCTGGACGTGGGTCCTTAACCCCGTTGGAAATCATCGGCGCAAAAACGCAACCGGCACCTGACGGAGCGATCAACCAAGAAGTCATGGCATCGCGCAACGCGGTTTCTTCCACCCTATTCTTTGAGGGTTTGCTCATCTTGTGATACTAGCTACGCCACTTCGACTTTGGATAAGAGCATCTCAGACGTAGCTAAGCTTCCCTAATGGCACCGAAGTTGAAGCTCAACAACAAAAATTTGGACGACCTTCTGGAGGTCATCCGCGACCGCAGAAGTGTGAGGAGCTTTGATCCCGGCGACCGAGTCCCACGAGAAGTATTAGAGAAAATAGCCGATGCCGGCCGCTGGGCACCTTCGGGAGCGAATTCACAGCCATGGGAAATATGCATCATCGAAGACCCGGAACGAGTCCGAGAAGTGGCTTCCGTGATGGCGAGCCAAGCGGACCGTCTCAATGAACACTGCAAAGGGTTCCCTCATGTTCACAAGAAGCACTGGGTACACGACTCGGTTGCACTCTTGGCCGTATTTGTTGATCCTCGGTGGGCTGACACTTACCCAGTAGCGCTTGACTCTGATCTTGATCGAACCGAATACGAAGAAAATCGTTCAAATATCCTGCTGGTATCGGTGGGAGCAGCAATTCAAAATCTGCAATTAGCCACTACAGCGGCAGGACTCACCAGCGCATGGCTTTCAGGAGGAGGCGAACCTCAAACAGCGCGGGCGTTACAGACCCTTCTAGGTTTCCCAACCAGTCACATCCCGTACGGGATCGTTCCGATTGGGTGGCCGCGACGCAAAGCTGAGAGCCGGTGGAGGCGACCGATCGATGAGGTGATCCACTGGAACCAAGCCGTTCAAGCCAACCTACGAAGCCAGAAGGACATAGACCACTATCTCGCCAAGGAGCGAAGACACTCAATTTATAAAGACGCAGAGGCTCGAGACCAGCACCTGGAGAAGCTCCCTACCGACGGAGAAATTGACCAAGTTGACGACGGAAATCACTGAACCCCTGGGTCCTTTGGGCATCCCGTTCGCGTAATTCCGCAAGCGACCCGCACCCGCAGTCGTCCGCCTCAGGGTCACCGAGGTGACGGTGAGGGCAACCCAATTTATGGTCAAGCCAAACAACGCATTCGTGTTTGTGGCCATTGGGACCCAAACGAACGTATTTCTGTGCACCTCCGGCCAAGCGCCGGTTGAACTTCATGTCGACGATCGTAGTCGGCTAGTAGCGGCGGCAAGTTCAGGGGTAACAGGGCTTGATTTTCAACTCACCAAGCGGAAGTCTTTTTGATTGCTACTACTAAAGGCATTTGACTAGGGCGATAGCCCAATGAAAGGAACTGATGTGATTACTGTTGCAACCCGATGGGAAGGAACCCCGCAAGCCATACACGCCGTTGAGGCGGGCTCTAGAGCAGCGAAACCTCAACACGAAGCCTGGGGTGCCAAGAACCCTCG
>JASMKJ010000044.1 GCA_030749275.1 Acidimicrobiales bacterium | reverse complement strand
GACATATTCCTCATCAGCGGCTGAGGCAATCGTTCCGTACTTCTTAGGAATGAGATACCACGCGGCAATTGGAAGGGGTACCAGTTGGTCAGTAATTAGCCAACACACCGACCTGTTCGTCACCTTCGGCGGACTTCGCCGTTCCAACACCGAAGTTACCTACGGCGGTCAAGGCACACACCACACACAAGATTGGATGCAAAAAGCCTGCGAAAACGGAACTGAATTTCTGAACATCGGACCCATCCGAGACGACATCGACCCGCAGATGAACTCACGCTGGCAACCAATCCGACCTGGCACCGATGTCGCTTTAATGCTGGCCTGTATCCACACACTGCTGGTGGGTGACCGAGTCGACAACGAGTTCATCAACACCTGCGTCCACGGCTGGCAACAATTTTCGGCGTATGTCATGGGCGATTCTGACGGTCAACCGAAATCTGCGACGTGGGCATCAACTATCACAGGCATCGATGCCAACATCATTGAACAATTGGCCGAAGAAATGTCGACTCGTCGCACATTGATCAACGTGGGTTTGTCCATTCAGCGAGCCGATCACGGCGAGCAGTCTTACTGGGCAGCCACGGCTCTGGCATGTGCCCTAGGCCAGATCGGCCTCCCGGGAGGCGGGATAGCGTTCCCATTTGGAGCGCAGGGCAATGTGGGTGCTGGTCAAGTCCGCAAACGGGTGCCGGGAATTCCGATCCCCCCAAGGCCTGACGGACAGCCAATAATTTCGGTGTCGCGTTTTCGAGAACTACTAGATCAACCCGGTCACTTCTACGATTTCAACGGACGGTCAAGCACATACCCCGATATCAAAATGGTCTGGTGGGCAGGAGGTAACCCTTTTCATCATCACCAGAATCTGAACGAGCTAGTAGCGGCATGGGAACGCCCAGAGACCATCGTGGTCCAAGAACCCTTCTGGACTCCAACCGCCCGAAGAGCAGACATCGTTTTGCCATCGTCCACACCACTGGAACGCAACGACATCGGTGGAGCCGAAAACATGCTGATATTCCACGGCCGCGCGGTCGATCCTCCGGGAGATGCCCGCGACGACTACCAAATTCTTGGAATGGTCGCGGAAAGACTCGATCTTGAAGAGAAGTTCACGGAAGGAAGAACCGGTGACGAATGGGTTGAACTTCTATACGAATTATTCAGAGCGGAAAACGATTGGGCACCCGACTTCGAAGAGTTCCGCGACGTCGGCTACTTACGGCATCCCGAGATGAATGAAATGGGAGAAAATGAGCAGGTCTTCCTGAGCGAGTTCAGGTCCGACCCCACGGCTCATCCTCTCGGTACGCCCAGCGGACGAATTGAATTGTGGTCCGAGACCATCGCAGGGTTCGAATATGAGGACTGTCCACCGCACCCGGCTTGGATGGAACCATACGAACGACTAGGCGGACGAGAGTCGGACCGATGGCCTCTCCATCTTGTCTCCAACCAACCGACGGTGCGATTACACAGTCAATACGACCACACCGAACCGAGCCAAGGATCGAAGGTAGCGGGCCGAGAACCCATTCGGATCCATTCCAAGGTAGCGAAGGAGCGAGACATATCGGAAGGCGAAGTCGTACGCGTCTTCAACGACCGAGGGAGTTGCCTAGCAGGGGTAGTAATTGATGACTCATTGATGCCCGAAGTGGTGCAACTTTCCACAGGAGCCTGGTACGACCCGGACCCCACCGGGATGTGCAGAGCGGGAAACCCGAACGTTCTAACGAGAGATAAAGGGACCTCCAAATTGGCGCAAGGCCCTTCGGCACATACGTGCCTAGTAGACATCGAACGTTTCCCAGGACCTGCTCCACGTGTTGAATCCTATGACCTGCCCCAATTCACCAACGAAACATAGAAAAGAGAACATGTCGGATCAAAACCCCTCAGCACAACAATGGATTGAAGGTCTGGCTCACGAATTGGGCTTGGACGTTCCTAGCCCTGCAGAGATTGACAACTTGCTGAATCTCGCCGGGGTTGCCGCTCACAGCTCTGAACGCATAGCTGCACCGATCGCCTGTTGGATGATCGGTGTAGCCAAAATAGAGCCAACCGAAGCCTTGTCCCTAGTGCAAAAATACGAGAGCAGACGCGCCGGCTAAACCATTACCTACAATCGATGTTGTGAACGACCGTAATTGGGGATTCAGAACCAGAGCGCTACATGCAGGCGGTAGGCCCGATCCGGCGACGGGCTCACGCGCCGTTCCCATATATCAGTCGACCAGTTTCATTTTCGAAGATACAGCGGACGCAGCAGACAAATTTGCGCTCCAAAAGTACGGCAACATCTACACCCGAATTTCCAATCCCACAATCAACGCTTTTGAGGAAAGAATGGCCAGCCTCGAAGGCGAAATTGGGTCAGTGGCGACGGCATCAGGAATGTCAGCCGAGTTCTTGACTGCAGCTGCTCTAACGCATCACGGCGACAACCTCGTTACTTCTTCGGCGCTGTACGGAGGAACTCACACCCTTTTTGATGTAACACTTGGCCGCTTTGGTATAGACGCACGATTCATCGATGGCGACGACCCGGACGCATATGCCGAAGCCATAGACGAAAACACTAAGTTTCTGTACACCGAGATTGTCGGCAACCCTTCCGGGTCCATCCCCGATCTCTCTGCCATCGCCGATGTGGCCCACTCCAAAGACTTACCCCTGGTCGTCGATGGCACCTTCGCCACTCCCTATCTCTGTCAACCACTTGCCCATGGAGCTGACATCGTTTTGCACTCAGCAACCAAAT
The DNA here is from genome assembly GCA_030749275.1 of Acidimicrobiales bacterium. Classification (GTDB taxonomy): domain Bacteria; phylum Actinomycetota; class Acidimicrobiia; order Acidimicrobiales; family Poriferisodalaceae; genus UBA6944. The sequence goes on along the minus strand of JASMKJ010000044.1, from coordinate 797 downwards.
TCATAGGTGGCCACGGCAACTCAATTGGTGGCGTGGTGACTGAGTCAGGCCGTTTTGACTGGGGGAGTGGTCGCTTCCCGCAGATGACGGAACCGGTCGAAAGCTACAACGGCCTGAAGTTTTGGGAAAACTTCGGAGAATACGCCTTCTGTACCAAACTGCGAGCAGAACAGCTACGAGACATCGGAGCGTCGATGTCGCCCATCAACGCGTTTCTTCTACTCCAAGGAATAGAAACACTGCCATTTCGAATGGACGCGCATGTAACGAATGCGCAAGGCGTCGCTGAATACCTTGATCAGCACTCAATGGTGAATTGGGTCAACTACGCCGGTCTTTCAGACTCACCCTACTTCGACCTGGCACAGAGATACATGCCCAAGGGACCAGGGGCCATCTTCACGTTCGGAGTCAAAGGAGGTCGAGCAGCTGGAGCCAAATTCATTGAATCACTTCAAGTTGTTAGTCATCTCGCAAACGTCGGCGACGCACGGACGCTGGTCATCCACCCGGCCTCAACAACGCACCAACAGCTCTCAGACGAGGCCTTGGCCACTGGTGGGGTCAGTGAGGATATGGTCAGAATCTCCGTGGGGTTGGAAGACCTTGAGGACATTGTTTGGGACCTCGATCAGGCATTATCGAAAGCGAGCGAGTTGTGACTGTGTCCCATGAGCCTGTCCCAGGTTGGAGTGAACCATCTGCAACAGAACGCCTTGCACTCCTTAAGCGGACCAAGACGGTGGCCATGGTCGGCGTGTCAGCCAATGTCGCCCGGCCAAGCAATTTTGTAGCCA
>JASMKJ010000043.1 GCA_030749275.1 Acidimicrobiales bacterium | reverse complement strand
TTCCCCGTGACCTTGTCGAGGCCGTCGATTCTCACGATTGACCTTCCTACAACCTCCCAGTCGGTTGGATTGGTCGCGTTCATGAGTTCTCTATTTGTCGGTCTCGCTGTACTAACTGGATAGCATCAATGATCTTCACGTAGCCGGTGCAGCGACAGATATTCCCCGACAACTTTCTTCGTACTTCATTCTCCCCAGCGTTGGGTTCCTTGTCGAGAATGGAGATAGATGAAAGGATCATTCCTGGTGTGCAGTAGCCGCATTGCAGAGCCGTGCACCCAAGAAACGCTTCCTGGACTGGGTGGAGTTCGCCCTCTGACGGCAGTCCTTCAATGGTCGTTACGGTTGCACCGTCAAGATCTGAGACAAGTACGACGCAACTTGCTACAGCGTTACCATTTACCAGCAGGGTGCAGGCTCCGCACCGCCCCTCTTCGCAGGCCATCTTGGCACCGGTCAGGTGAAACTTCTCTCTGATTGTTTCAAGGAGTGTCTGGTTTCCGTCAACTTCAAGTGTGTGGTCCTGACCATTGACGGTTAGAGAGACGGAGTGTGTCATTGCGTTGCCACCTCCGTTGTCGGGATGCTGGCGATTGATTTGATGAGGCGTTCAGTCACCACCCGGGTCATTCGCTTGCGGTATTTCGCAGATCCCCAGCGATCATCATCGGGGTCCGCTGCATCGGCTGCAGCCTGTCCGAGGTCACCAACTATGTCATCTAGGCGGGTGTGGGCCCTCAGGATCTCTTGGGCTGCGATGACCTCTCTGGGGGTTGAAGCCGCATTCGTGATACTGAGGCGACCACCTCTAACAGTGCCGTCATCATTCAACTCAACAAGTGTGCTCGCGGCGACGATCAGCGGGGAACTAGTTGTTCCGCCCCGGAGTGAGAGATGGGCACCGTGACTGTTTGGGGGAGGGGTGGGAATTTCTATGGCCGTGATTAGTGCTCCGTGCGGCAAGGTGGTACATCCTGGCTTTTCAAACAGATCGTCCACAGAGACATGTCCTGAGCCAACAATGCTGACGTAGTGGACCTTTGCGGCCAATGTAATCAGAGGTGCTGCAAGAGCACAGTTGGATCTAGCTGCGGCCAAGTTCCCAGTTACCGTTGCCAGAGGTTCGATAAGCGGAGCACCGAACTCTCTCGCCGCTGTACTGAGTCCTGAGAAGCCAGGGTGGCTGAACATGTGTTTCTGGAGATCCGAGATAGTGGCTAGGGGAGTAAGCCAAGAGGTGTTGACCAGATCATCTGTGTTCCACGGAGCGACTCGCTTGAGGTTGATCACGAGTTCTGGAGGGCGTTCGACGGTTCGCCAATGCGGGATCAGATGGGTTCCTCCTGCGAGGTAACAACTGGAGTAGCACTCTGAACGCAGGTTCACCGCATCTTGTGCAGTTGATGGGTACACCAACTCAAAAGGCGGGAGATTCCGTTGCAACTGGTCTACCTCTCATGCAAAGAGTCTGGTCGTCTAGTTGGGGCCGACCGTAGGTTGTAGGTTAAAGTAATGCAACACGATTGTGCTAGTTGCAACTCATTGGCTCACCCCGGGGATTGCACAGGCTCCGACAACTATTCAGGTCTTGGGGCAGAATGAGAATACGACAAGGGTTCAGTGTGGATAGTTCCCGGCAGATTGTGTGGGACTACTTCCAGGATGTCAGTGGCGTGGCCAGATGCCTGCCGGGCGCTGAGTTGACCGAGAAGGTCAGCGAAGATACGTACAAGGGCCGAATAACGATCAAACTGGGGCCCTTGGTGGCCAACTTTGATGGAGCGGTAACCGTGGAATCGGACCCCGTGGAGAAATCTGGCCGAATAAGGGGAAATGGCGTTGACAAGAAGGGTGGAAGCAGGGGCGAGATATTGGTCGACTACCAGTTGCTTGAGGATGGTCCTCGAACAATGGTCGAACTTGACGCTGATCTGAAACTGAGCGGGGCTGCCGCACGGTTCGGTCGCGCTGCGCTGCTAGAGGAGGTAGCGCGGCGTCTCCTCCGAGACTTCGCGGTTAATGTAGAGGCAGCTCTTCTTATCTCAGGTAACGACAGCAATTTCTCAACATCGGAACTTAAGTCGGCGACGGTTATGGCTGATCTACGTGTTGGTTCGCTCATGTCAACAAGTGCTGTGGCCACCGCCTGGAGTGCTACGGGCAGATCAGTTAGGCAACTATTCCGGAATGCGTTTCATCGCTTCTCGCGATGATGCCGGCAAGGCAGGTAGCGAATGGAAGCATGAACGAGTACAGGGTTTCCTCGCGAAACTACAACTACGCCCACTTTGAGTTCTCTCAGGAGAATCCAGCGAAAGTCTATTGGCGGTCTGTGGCTCCGGCCCTGGGGACCGTGATGAATGATTTTGAGTTGTTGTCACTGGACGGAACCGAATGGCGTCTCTCTACTCACCTTGGGGCACCGGTTGTCATTGAGTGCGGGTCGTATACATGTCCGATCTTTTGCAGCCGGATTAGTGCAATGGAAGATCTTGCATCGGAATACGATGACACGACCTTTGTGGTTGTGTATGTTCGTGAAGCTCATCCCGGTGAAGTAACGCCCCCACATTCTTCACTCGACGAGAAACGGGCTTGTGCCTCACGGCTCGTCGCTGCCGAGAGTATTCGGAGAACGGTCCTGATCGATGATATAGGGGGTTCTGTCCATTTGGCGTTGGGGGCGAGTCCCAACCCGGTGTTTGTGCTTGATTCACAGGGTCGGCTGGTGCTTCGTCGTCGTTGGAATGAACCTACTGATGTTCGGAGGTGTCTCCTTGCGCTTTCAGCCGGTCGGCATCCGACTCCAAGTGAGGCTATGGGATTTGGTGCACCCTGCGAGCGCTCCCCTTCTGGTGAGGAGATCCTGAAGAGAGGAGGGATTCAAGCGCTCACAGACTTTTCTATTGGTGCCCCTTCTCTTGTACGAAGAATGCTTGAAGCATCAACGCCGCAGGTCCAGCGCCACATTCAGAAGTAAACGATATTGCCAACAGGCTTAGAATCAACTGCTTGTTTGTCTCTATACAGGTGTGTCTATTGTCAGGGAACCTGATTCGTAGCGATCATGTCTGCTGCCTCGATCAAGAGTGGCACCACCTTGCCCCGGATCACCTTCATCGGCATCTCGCTTGCACTCCCGGCAAAGTTTATGCCACCCAGCAGTGTTGAGGAGTCATTGTCACGAACCGGTACGGCTACCGAGTTAAGTCCAGGTTGGTTGTTGCCCATGTTGACAGACCAACCACGTGCACGTACTACTTCTAACTCCTCAATCAGAGTCAAGATCTCCTGGCGAGTCAGCGATCCCTTGAAAAGATCCCTGATGTCCTTGTCTGTGAGATCGGCAAGCAGCACCTTGCCTATTGAGGTCTGGGCGGCGGGGAGGCGGTCTCCCGTAGATATATTCTGGTTGAGAGCCTTACCGGCAACCGCCCGGTCAAGGTAGAGAATTGATGTGCCATCAAGCACCGCGAAACTCGCAGCACCGTTGTGGGACTCCGCAATGAGGGGAAGATGCTTTGTCACCACCGCAAGCCAACTCCACTTGGACTGTGCAGCGAAGCCCAACGAACGAATCTGGGGCCCCAAGGTGAAGGTCTTGGTGAGTGGGTCTGTGTGTAGGTAACCCAGTCCTGTCAGCGTGCTGCAATACCGAAAAGCAGTGGCTCGGTCGACTGAGAGGGCCGAAGCAATATCAGTCAACCGCTGAGATTCAGGAGAGTCGGCGACATTCTCAAGGATGCGAAGGCCACGTGCCAGAGATCGGACCTCATAGGGGTTCTGGGATTCAGTGTTGTTTTTCACGATTTCTCATGCATCATCGGAGGTGTAGCCCATTTCAGGTTGTTGGTGAGCAGGAGGGGAAAGGGGGCATGTGTCGGCAATCATGTTGTCCACCCAGAAGGTTGGTGTGAATAGTGTAACTGTGTTGTAATAGTCGCAGTGTCGAACGTTAGACGCAGATCTCTGCTGGAAGAAGCGGATCCTGCAATTCTAGAGTTCCCGTGCGAATGGTTGGCGATCAACAGAGACCTGAGGAGATAGTAATGGCGAGCGAGGTACGGGCGGCAATGGTCCAGACGGCATGGACCGGCGACAAGGAGTCGATGATCGAACTCCACGAGAACTACATGCGCGAGGCGGCAGCAGCCGGAGCCCGTGTCATGTGCTTCCAGGAACTCTTCTACGGCCC
>JASMKJ010000042.1 GCA_030749275.1 Acidimicrobiales bacterium | reverse complement strand
GCTGCTCCTAATCCCGCCGCGTAAGCGGGATCTCCGTCCAAGACCATCGCATCGGCGCCCAGAATATCAATGGAAAGTTCGGTGACCGTTCGGTGATATTCGCTCCAATTGAGTTTGCCGATCGAACTGTTCGGCCCTGGGGGTTCCCCATTCAAGAATGACGTCAGAACTTGTTGACCTAGCCAGCGCATAATTTCGACTTTGCTGTGGCACCAGGCTAGACGTTGTCGGATGCTGCTTTCTTGGGTCCGACCTCGTTGCTGTGCCATTGCCACAAGACGATCCAGCTCTGCTCGATATCGGAAGTAGGTGGTGGTAGCCCCAAATCCGCGTTCGTACCCCAGGAGGGTCATTGCCACAGCCCAACCACCGTTTACTTGCCCCACCACATTTGCCTTTGGGACTCGTGCATCGGAAAAGAAGACTTCGTTGAAGTGACTGTGGCCAGCGATGTTGACGATGGGTCGAACTTCTATTCCTGGTTGATCCATGGGGCACAGGAAAAAGGTGATGCCTTGGTGTTTGGCGTGTTCTGGAGCGGTGCGCCCAAGTACAAAAATCCAGTTGGCAAGATGACCACTGGACGTCCAGATCTTCTGACCATTAAGCACCCATTCGTCGCCATCTAATTCGGCTCTGCACCCGAGATTTGCTAGGTCGGATCCAGCACCGGGTTCGGAATATCCCTGGCACCAAAGGTCCTCTCCTTCAAGGATCCGTGGCAGATGGTGCTTTTTTTGCTCTTCGGTTCCCCATTCGATGAGGGTGTTCCCAACCATGCCGATCCCAAAGCCGTCGTTAGATCCACCAGTTGGTAGACCTGCCTTCGTGAACTCCTCGGCGATAATCACATTTTCTTTAGCGGATAGACCTGGGCCTCCGTAATCGGTAGGCCACATCGTGGCAAGGAGTTGGTTGTCACTCAAGATACGTCGCCATTCACTCACAAACTCGGCTTTGGCGTTACCGGTCAAAGAGCCAATTCCTTGCCAGTTCGCAGGCAGATTGTTCGAAATGAACTCTTGGATTTCGTCGCGGTAGGCCTCTGCTTCTTCTGTATAAGTCGGCTGCATACAAAGGACAGTACCCGACCTTCTGAGAGAATGATTAATCAGCGTCGCCTTCGTCGAGTCTGACGCTTTCTAACCGCTCTATTACCCGATCGAAGAACTCATCATCTTGAAGCCCCGGCACCATGAGCTTGTTGGCGATCACCCAACTAGGCGTACCCGTAGCTCCCCAAGCGTGAGCTCGGCCCATCGAAGAAGTGACCGCTGGCCATAATTCGTCTCGCGTGACAACTCTTTCAATCAGTTCCTTGGAGACAGCCAAATCGGCCGCCAACTCCGCAAGAACCTCCGGATCCTCTATATCTCGCTCTTCGATCCACACAGCGGCGTAGAGACGGTCGTGGTATTTATCTGCCTCATCCGGTGATGCATGTTCCACCACTAAAGCTGCTTGATGGGCCTGACGCGTCGGGCGGAAGCGGTCAGGAGGACGCATCACTATTCCCAGCTCTTCAGCTAAGGGAACTAGCGCTGAAAACTTTCGGCTATTGGGCGTTCCGCCGGCGGGAATTTCAGGATGCAGCTCATAAGGGAGCCATGAAATTTGCACTGTATGGCGTTCCTTGAGACGTGCCGCCCGGGCTCGCGCTAGGTGACACCACGGTCACAGATAATCCGACCATACGATAATTGGCAGCGCCACAGTGTTTGACGGTATACGTTCGCAGGCTATGGATTTCGTAATTCCCACTGACATTCGAAAATTACTGGATGACCTCGATGACTTTATAGAAGAGGTAATCAAGCCAATCGAGAATGAAGACGACAACATGCGGTTCTTTGACCATCGACGGGAAGACGCTAGGACTGACTGGGACCGAGACGGTCTACCGAACGCAGAATGGGAGGCTTTACTCGGCCGTATGCGCCGAGAGGCTGATGCAGCCGGGTTTCTTCGATGGCATTTACCTGAACGATTTGGCGGTCAAGACGGAACAAATCTAGGGATGGCGATTGTTCGCGAGCATCTCGCTAGAAAAGGGTTGGGGCTCCATAACGACCTTCAAAACGAAAATTCGATCATCGGCAACTTCCCGACGGTTCTCATGATGGAAAAATACGGGTCTGAGCAGCAACAACAACATTGGATCCCCAAGATGCTCGAAGGCACGGCACGTATTGGGTTTGGATTGACGGAACCGCTTCATGGTTCGGACGCCACCTGGATGGAAACCTCAGCAGTGCGAGATGGCGATGAGTGGATAATCAACGGAGAGAAGTATTGGAATACCGGCCTCCACCATGCAACGCATGACTACATCTTTGCTAGGACATCAGGTTCCCCCGGTGAAGGTCACGGGATCACTTGCTTCATCGTTCCCGTCGACTCCCCGGGCTTCAGTGTTGAAGAATTTATGTGGACCTTCAACATGCCCACTGACCATGCGCACGTACGCCTGACTGAAGTTCGTGTTCACAACGATGACATTTTGGGTGAAGAAGGCCGGGGGCTTCAAACAGCTCAACTATTCGTTCATGAGAATCGCATTCGCCAAGCTGCCTCATCTGTGGGAGCGGGGCTTCACTGCATCGACCTTGCTGTCGACTACGTGAACAACAGAACAACCTTTGGAAAGCCACTCTCTCAGAATCAAGCAATCCAATTCCCATTAGCCGAGTTGTACACCGAGGCGGAAATGATTAGGGCCCTGATATGGAAAACGGCTTGGGAAATGGACGAAGGCGTAGACCATATGGAAATCACAGACCGGGTGGCTATGTGTAACTACCGTGGTAATCGATTTTGTTGTGATGCTGCGGATCGGGCGATGCAGAGTTGTGGCGGTATTGGTTATGGTCGAAAGATGCCGTTCGAACACATCTATCGGCACCATCGGCGCTATCGAATAACTGAGGGAGCTGAGGAGATCCAGATTCGTAAAGTCGCTGGAAAACTCTTTGGTTATTCAGGGCGCGCTAAGGGCTGAGAGCCACCTAACCCTCCAGTGTTTCTGATTGAAGTAGGACTGGGTCGCTAGTCCACTCGAGCCGTCGCGTTGCCTGTCAACACGAACTTCTCGTCTTGGTTCGTTGTTGTAATCGTCAAATCAATCAGGGTTTCGCCATCTTCTTCACGGAGGGCTGCCACTTCAGCTCTCGCTGTCAACGTGTCACCAGGCCACACCTGATTCACAAAACGCACCCCGTAATAAGTCAATCGTCCGTCTCCGACGTAATTCGTCAACATGCGCCCGGTCATCCCCATCGTCAACATGCCGTGGGCAAACAC
>JASMKJ010000041.1 GCA_030749275.1 Acidimicrobiales bacterium | reverse complement strand
AATAAACACCTTGACTCGAATTTGGAGAACATCCAACCATTCATCGAAGTGGCCCGCAGTATCGGCTGACTTCTAGGCACAGTTAGTCGATTTCGTCGACAGGGCCTTCGAGTTCCCTGGCCGTTAACTCCCGCGCCGCGGATTCAACTGGCTTTACCTCGGGTAGTTCGTCTCCGCCGACACCTAAATCGTTAAATCGCCTCAGTGTGGGAAGAACCCTGCTTTGCACACTGCCAACCATTTCGTTGTAGGCCTTGGTGGCGCCCTCTAAGCGCTGGCCTGTTTTGGCCATTGCCGCCAACGTTGTCCCCACTCGACGATGCAGTTCGCGGCCGTGTTCTTCAACTTGTTTCGCGTTTTCAGCTAACTGTGTTGTTTGCCATCCCCGAGCGATTGTCAAGAGGAGAGCCATGAGGCTCATCGGTGAAGCGATGATGACGCGTTGGCGCATGGCTTCGTCTATCAGCCCAGCTTCTGCCCTCAGCGCGTCAGCCAAGAACGACTCTCCGGGCACGAACATGACAACAAAATCGGGGGCGTCGTCAAAAAGCGCCCAATACTGTTTATCGGCAAGAGCTTTGACGTGAGCCTGTACCGCTTTCACGTGCCCTTTCAGCTCCGCCTCTCGTGCGATCGGATCTTCGAGTTCTTGCATTCGCAGGTAAGCAGATAGAGGCACTTTGGAATCTACGACCAAGAACGCACCGTTCGGGAGCCTCACCGTCAAGTCAGGACGAAGATTCCCGTCATCGCTAGCTGCTGTGAACTGCTCTGAGAAATCACAGAAAGCGGCCATACCCGCGAGATCAATGATGTTGCGCAATTGATTTTCACCCCATGCTCCTCGGGCAGATGGTGATTTCAAAGCTCCAGCTAATGCGCTGGTTCGGGAGCTCAACTCATTGATTTGTTCGATCAGACTGTGATTCAAGCTTTCGACCGAACCTTTGTTCTTTTCGTATGTGGACTTCAGATCCCCAACAGAGGTCTTGAGTTGGTTCATCTGTTCGGCGACGGGTTGCAAAAGATTCTTCGTTTGTTCTTCTAGGGTGCGACTTCGTTCATCGATGAGTTGGCCTGCGAGTTCGTTATTAGCCTTCAACGCCGTCTGGGCAGCCTTACTTACTTGCGCGTCGACAGCCTCCTTGACCGCGGTAACAAGTCCTTCGGTATCGACTCGAACCTGGGGCTCGGGAGTTCCGGCGTTGACCGATCTGTGACGTAACTGACTCAGGAGATAGCCGACTACCGCGGCCAATGCCCCTATGACTACTACGAGGATGGTACTCATGCACTACATGGTGACATCAAGAAGGGACAGCGGGTAACGATTCGTCAATCAATTACTCCAGCTTCGCGAAGTTGAGCGAGTTGTTCCTTGGTAACGCCCACTTCCTCCAAGATTTCGTCGGTGTGCTGATTCGGTCGCGGAGCACCATGCCGAACTGACGTCGGAGTTCGACTGAACTTTGCCGCAGGACCAGTTAATGGTGCGGAAGACCCGTCAATTAGTTTTGTCTCTTGCAAAAGATCTCGTTCAAGCACATGTGGATCCCGTGCGGCGTCAGCAAATGTGTTTACCGCCGAAATAACAATCCCTGCTGCGTCGACCGCGGAGACGACCTCTTTTTGTGAGCGTTCGCGGCACCAATTGGCTACCAACGAGTCAACTTCGGATCTATGCGCCACGCGGTCTTCGTTGGTGAGATAGCGAGGGTCTAGGCCGAGCTCAGGGCAGCCCAGTACCTCGGTAAGTCGAACCCAATGGGAGTCGAGGATAAGCGCCAGAAAAACGTGACCATCGCTGCATTCGTAACAGTTGGTGGGCGCACACACTCTGACTTCGCTCCCCCACCTCTCAAGGGGATCGCCTGTGGCTCCTAAGGTTAGGTAGCCGTTCGATTGATAGATGATTGAGTCCAACAGCGATACATCAACGTGTTGACCTTCCCCCGTCACGTCGCGGTGACGTAAAGCCGCAAGTACCGCTAAGGCCCCGTGCAAACCTGAGAGGTCATCGGCGAGAAACGTCGGAGCTTTCGAAGGAGAACCTTCTTTCTCACCATTCAGAGCCATCCAGCCGCTATGGGCCAGAGCACCTGGGTCGTAACCCGGGCGTTGCGATTCGGGACCAAACTGACCCCAGCCACTCACAGACAGGTACACGATGTCTTGCTTCACTTTTTGGCAGTCGTCATAACCGATACCCCACCCCGCGAGGGTTCCGGGTTTGAAGTTTTCAACAACTACGTCAGCTGAGGTTACGAGTGTCAAGAACGTTTCAACACCCTCCGGCCTGCGAAGATCAATAGCAACACTGCGTTTGTTGCGATTGATGGTTTCTTCTGCGAATGAACGAGACGTCCCACCAATGAAGGGCTGCCAGGTCGCGCCCTGATCACCAGGCATTGCGACTCGAATTACATCTGCGCCGTAGTCAGCTAGAAGGCACGAAGCCATTGGCCCCGCCCAAGCCGTTGTTGCGTCAATAACTCGTACACCCGCGAGCGGACCCGGAAGGTCGTGTCGGGCATTTCGGTAGAAATCCTCCTTCTTCATGGAATGCAGCGTAGAGAAATTCGGACATGTCTTGCTGCACGACTCGCTTCAGATCTTCTAGGGTCGCTTGCCAGCCGGAGGAAGAGGTCTCATGGAGTTTGGTGTTCATTTGCCCGACGCTGGTCGCGATCCCAGCCGGGAAGCCATGATTCGTGTCGCAACCGCAGCTGAGGAGTTGGGCTATGCATCGGTGTGGTCAAGCGACCACATCGCCTGGCCAGACCCTGCGACTTTGACATCTAAGTATCCCTACGCCGACGACAACAGCGGATTCCCTGAAGCTGGGAGCGCTTGGCTGGACTGCATCGGGACACTCCAGTTTGTGGCCGGGATAACCGAGCGCGTTCTTCTGGGGACCACCGTCCTCATCTTGGGTTATCGGGGTGCCGTGCAGCAAGCGAAAAGCTGGGCAACCCTTGATCACCTTTCCAATGGGCGAGCCGTCATGGGAGTCGGGGTCGGCTGGATGAAAGAAGAATTCGATGCAGTCGGTAGGCCTTGGGATCGTCGAGGTTCTCGAGCAGACGAAACACTTGAGGTATTCGAAGCACTCTTCAAAGAGGGCTTGTCGACTTACCATGGCACTTGGACAGAGTTTCACGACATCGGCTTTAGTCCCAAGCCCGTCAACAACCACATCCCTGTGTGGGTTGGGGGGCATTCGTCACCTGCTTTCAAACGAACAGCGCAATTCGGGGACGCGTTCCACTCGGCCTTCGCTCACCCCGACCTGCTTTCTCAGCAATGGGCTGCAGTGGGAACAGAATGTGAGATTGCTGGTCGCAACTTCGATGAGTTGGAGTTAACAAGTCTTTTTAGGCTCAACTTTGAAGGCGGCAATCTCGACGAAGGTGAGATCGGTGGCGGAACAGAAGAAGTGATCGATCAGATAGGCCAATATGCAGAAGTGGGCTTAAGCCACGCGGCGTTTTTTGTTTTGGGTCGCGGCAACGATGGGCGACTAGAAGCCATCAATCGTTTCGCTGAGGAAATTGCTCCTCACTTCAACAATTAGGCGAAGACGTGATCGACGAAGCCGGGTCTGGGTTCACAGGATGATCAGTCGGCAATCCAAGATTCAGTGGGGATGCCAAGACCATCGGCGATGCGATTGGCATAGGCGTAATAGGCAGTGACCTCAACAATGTCAAGAACGTCTCGGTCGCTGAATCCAGCGTCACGCAACTCTTGAACATCGTTCTGCGTCATCTGTGCTGGGGTGAGCGTGAGCTTTGTGGCGTAGCTAAGCATCATTTTTCGTTTGTGACTCAACGGTGCCGACCGCCAATCTTGTTCGATCGCTTCTGCTAGCAAGTCGTCTTTGAGTAACCGACGCAGACCGCGCCCGTGGTGAGTTATTCAATAATGACATTCGTTTTCCATGCTCACGACCAACGCGATGAGCTCTCGCTCAACCTTGCGAAGGCTGCGTGTTCCCGCCATCGCCGACCTATAGACAGCATCATGAGCAGCTAAACCTCTTGGGTTCAGAGAATGAACCGCCATGACGTAATCAATACGACCGTACTTCTTGTCTAGAACTCGAGCGTAAAGACCCTGCAGAGCCTCGTCGTCGATCCATTCCTCGTCGGGAACGATGTGAATCCATGCCATACCTCTATCGTGCCCTGTTCCAAGCAGCTACGGTGCCAATAAGTACATATCTGCTGGGAGGCTCCCATGTCCCAAACCCCAACTTCGATCATCGAGGCATGTCATGAGTCTTCTGGTTTGGAAATCCGAGCTGATCTAACTGCAGCTCACGCTCACGTCTGGGAGAAGCTCGCCGCTCCGGGAACCTGGTGGAACGGCGCTGAACGACTGGCGATTGCGGAGATCGTCGGCGCGGCGTTAGATGACAGCAACCCAGTTCCGCCGTGGGAGAGTGCATCAGCTGCTGGACATCTTCCAGGTAGCGCTCTGTTGAGTTCTGAGTTGCAAGATGCCGTTTACCGTCTTGCCGTCCACGCTGGCACGCTGACCGAGGACTGGTACCTGAAGATGCGCGACGCTACGGGGATCACACCCGAACAATGGGTCGAAGCTATCGAAGTAACAATCAGCGTGGCCTCGGTCCTGCGTTTCGCTCAATTGGCGGGGATTGACCGACCTGCGTTTCCAGTTTCCATCGAAGGTGAGCCGTCACGGCAGGGGCAACCCTCTAGGCCAGCCAAACATCACTGGGTTCCAGTGGTCCACCTTGAGGACAAAACCCCTGAGCTTGCTCCCTTTTACGACGGGTTACCCGCCGTTGCTCCGGTCATCCGTGCGTTAAGTTCCGTTCCCGCTGCAATGGATACTTTGGCCACTCTTTCTAGTGCTCAATACATCCCAACGGCCGAGATGGTCGATCTGAACTGGAGCAGGGGCACCTTGTCTCGACGTCAAATTGAGTTCGTTGCAGGACGACTATCTGCCCATCGGGAATGCTTCTACTGAACCGCTGCACATTCGATGATGCTCCGTGCGAGCAGTTCCGCGAACAATATGGAAGTTGATCTTTCGTTCATCAGAGGAGAGGCCGAGGAAAATGGGGCCGTCCAACATGCTCCAGAGTTAGCCGAATTGGTGGATGCTTCGATCAACGATCCCGGCTCGCTAGCTCCGGCACGCTCCGCACTGGTTGAGGTGACAGACCAGGCGACAATGCTTGATGCAGCAGCAGTCGTCGCGAACTTTGAGATGATGACGAGAATTGCCGACGGGACGGGGACTCGTCACCCGTCCGACCGACTTGAGTCAATGTCCGAGATGTCCACTTCGATGGGATTGGACGAATTCGTTTCCGCGCGACTTGAGTGATTGGTCCGGACGGGTTAGTCGTCGCCCCAATTTCGAGGCTTGTCATCGAAGTAGGTGTTTCGAGCTACCCGAGAGTTTTCACTCTTCCCCATATATCCGACAGCCAGGTGGTCTAGGTGTTGGATCGCCCGTCCTAACGGCATCGCTTGCGCGTTGATCGAGGCTTTCGTCACCGTTACAGGAACCGGTGGCTGTTTCACTACCTCAGCCGCGAGCTGTTCACCGGCCAAGAGCAAAGCTTCATCATCATCGACTGTGTCGGTGAAGTACCCAAATTCGTTTAGCTCGCTCAGGTTGTAGGTGCGACCGAGTATCAGCATTTCCTTGGCTCGGTGAGGGCCAACCAGGTTGACGAGCGCTGGCAGGGAATGCCACGTCAAATTGAATCCAATACTGATTTCATTCAGGGTCAGGTTCACCGTGGGGCTTCCAATTCTGAAATCGCAGGCCGCCGGTAAGACCGCTCCGCCGCCGATCATGTATCCGTGGCACAGAGCGATGGTGATTGGGTTCATGTGGAGGAGAGCGTCGTACATCGTTGCCCCGTGCTTTGAACCCAACATGGCGTCTTGAGTGCTCGTCCGGGGTTGTTTCAGGTCAGCTCCTGAGCATAGAGATTTACCTTCTCCTCGGATGATGACCACTCTTACCGAGGAGTCCGCATCCAACAAACGAATGGCTTCGTGCACATCGGCTACTAGCTGGGCGTTCACGGCATTATGAACTTCTGGCCGATTTAGCACGAGGTGACGAATGGCACCTTCGCCATCAATTCTGACAGTCTCAAATTCCATGCTGAGAGTCTCCCAGAGAGTTGCCGACTTCGCTGAACCTTCGGCTTCTAGTATTCGTGGCAGACCAAGTTTGGGAGGAGCGGATCGTGAGCTACGAGGCATTTGATCTGACAGGCAAGGTAGCTGTTGTCACTGGAGGGAACGGGGGCATTGGTTTGGGTTTCGCCCGCGCCTTGGCTGCTGCGGGTGCCGACGTGAGTGTCTGGGGCACTAACGCAGAAAAGAACGCCGCCGCGGAGAAAGAACTTCAAGAGATAAACCCTTCGGCATCTTCAATCCAATGCAACGTCGCTGACGAGGAACAGGTTGAGGAATCCATGTCTTCGGTGGTGGAAAGATACGGTCGGATTGACGGTTGTTTTCCGAATGCTGGGATCGGTACGCAAAACGAAAAGCCGTTTTTCGAACATTCCAACGAAGATTGGTTCTCAGTTCTAGATGTCAATCTCAATGGAGTGTTTTACACACTTCGTGCTGCTACTCGACAAATGGTTTCCCAGGGCGAAGGTGGGTCTCTGGTCTTGACTTCAAGCGGCACTGCTATCCAAGGGGCCGCCAAGGGGCAGGCGTACGCCGCAACAAAAGGTGCCATGTTGGCGATGATGATGGGGCTCTCCGTTGAGATGGCTCGTTACAAGATCACCGCGAACGCGGTGATCCCGGGTTGGATCGAGACCGAGATGACGTCTGGCCTGTTTGGGTGGGACAAATTTGTCAACAACGTCATGCCCCGAATTCCGATGCGGCGGTGGGGACAACCCGACGACTTTGGGGCCATCGCCGTTTACCTCATGAGTGACGCAAGTAGGTGGCATACGGGTGACGTCATAAAGATTGACGGTGGATTCAGCATTTTCTAGTGACTACCCGACCTTTCAGCTGTCAGGAATCGTTATTTGAAGACGCCTCCCTACAAACGTTTGAACTATCAGGAGCCGAACTTGTTTTGCTCACCGCCGTGTGGAGTCGCGTGGAGGGAGATCGTCTCTGTAAAAAGTTGATTGGAGAACTTGATTGGAGACAAGACAAGATTTCGATGTTCGGACAATCACACGATGTCCCGCGACTGAACGCCTGGTACGGCGACCCGGGTCGTTCGTATAGTTGGTCGGGTATTGCAATGGACCCAAGTCCTTGGACGTCAACTTTGCATGAGGTCAAAAAGCGAGTCAGCGAACTAGCTGACACAGAATTCAACTCTGTTTTGGCAAATTTGTACCGCGACGGCAACGACAAAGTTGACTGGCACGCCGACGATGAGGAGGTGTTGGGGGTCAATCCGGTCATTGCTTCAGTCAGTTTGGGCGCGGCGAGAAAATTTCGTATCCGACGCAAGGATCGTTCGTCGCAGCCAATCGACATCTCTCTCAAGTCGGGAGACGTGTTGATCATGAGCGGTTCAACGCAGCGTTATTGGGAACATCAAGTTCCCCGTACAAAGAAGGTCACTGAACCGCGCGTCAACCTAACTTTCAGGAAAGTGACATCTTCGGCGTGAAATTTGCCACGTTCCCCCTACCGTTACCCTCGGTGACTGACCAAACTTCGCTGCCGTGGCGCTATGTGCGTTTAGCCGTCGGCCTAGTCTTTTTCGGCGTTGGTTTGGCACTGGTCATCATCGGGGATTTTGGTGTCCCCCCGTGGGACATCCTCCACCAAGGCCTAGCGGAACAAACTTGGCTAACGATCGGTACGGCAATGATCCTTGTCGGAGTCGTGTTGGTCATCGCGCTAATCGCTCTCAAGGAACCATTGGGTATTGGGACGGTGGCAAATGTTTTGGTTATCGGACTAGTTGTTGACGCGACCATCGAAATCGGTGGTAACCCAAGCAGCGCAATACTCCGTGCACTTTGCACATTTCTAGGACCAATCGTCGTCGCCCTCGGCTCGGGGTTCTACATCGGCGCCCGATTGGGGCCGGGTCCTCGTGATGGGCTCATGACCGCGCTCGACCGGCGAGGAGTCGCTATTTGGAAAGCTCGAACACTGATCGAGGGTGCGGCGTTGGCTTGCGGGTTGGTTTTGGGGGGCACGATTGGCTGGGGAACTGTGTGGTTTGTCGTGTCTATCGGACCAGCGGTCCAATTCTTCTTACGTAGATTCGACACCCAACCAAATAACGAAACAGGGTAGACATCTGTTGTGGGCCGGTACGTGACCGGCTAGCTGAGAATCGGTTCGAACGCGCTCACCGGCAACGAGTCATTCCACCCGTCGGGCTGAAACAGCGTGGATGCCAAACGTCCCAACTCATCACTGCTCTTCGCTGCGGATCCGCTTCCGCCTAACGCCACTGCGATGCCTTCTTCCACCCAGCCGATGTATGGGTGTTCGGTCGCTGTATTGGTGACTACACAGGGTTTTTGGGCCCAACTTCGAATCTTGGCATTAGGCAACAGGCCGATAAGCGAATTCTTTAGAGCTTCTACTTCCGTTGGATCACCGTCTCCGTGGAACCACTCGGTGAGAGCCGCTTGAGGCACTGGATCACTGTTTCTGAGGGACCCGCCGATTTTGAGAGCGACTCTGCCGTCTGGGTAGCGAACGGGGGGCACCCAATAAATCTCGTCAAGTCGTTCATCAGGAGGATCGACACAAATGAGACTGGGAAGGTCATCGTCATAGGGCATCTCCGCTGTCACTGTGGTTCGAGGCATTCGGCGGAGATCGAGAGAGCAGTTAAGTAACTCTGAACCGAAAGCTCCCGTGGTGGCGAGCACGCGTTCGGCTACCACCGAACCCCAACTTCCAGCGATCTCGTATCCCTTCCTTTTTGTGGTGATCGACGACGCGGGCTCTTTAACAATTACACTTCCGGCGGCCGCCGCGAGC
>JASMKJ010000040.1 GCA_030749275.1 Acidimicrobiales bacterium | reverse complement strand
GAGGCTTGTATTCAACTAAGAGATCCGAAAATTCGCTCTTCAGGATAGAGATCATCTCGTTCAGAGTGCGACCCTCTCCGTAGGTTAGATTGAAAATCTGGTTGTGCGCCTGCTCGTTATTAAGTGAAAGAATAACCCCATCGACTAGATCTCTGATGTAGGTGAAATCGAGACTATCTGATCCGTCGCCATTTACAGTCAAACTCCGACCAGCAAGAACATTCTCGATAAATACTTGGCCTACTCGCCGACTAACGCAACGCTCGCCATATAGGGCCGAGGGCCGAATAATCGTGTACGGGAGATTGAAAACCTGCTGATAAGCAATAACGATCTTTTCACCGCTGTACTTCAAAGCTCCATAAATGCCGAGTGGTTCGCAATGTCGGCTCTCGTCCACGGTCTGACCGTCGAAGTTTCCGTAGACCATTGACGGCGAGAAATAGACGAACTGCGAACACCGGTCACGAGCGATGTCGAGTGAGTTCTCCAGTGTTCGAAGGCTGTGGTCAAAGGTGCTGAAAGGATCCTTGTTGGAACGGTCGGCATGTGCCACCGCAGCTAGGTGTACAAAGACGTTGGGTTCAATTTCGTCAAGAATCCGAGACAGACCGTGATAGTCACGAGCATCAGCCACGTAGAGAGGGATGGCCGACTGCTGAAGGGCATTGAGACGCTCATGGACAAAAGTTGCGTATGTCGCGGCGCTGGGATCTGAGACGGTGCTACTGAACGCTCCTAGGTTGTTGACCTGCAGACTGTCCACCAGGTGGGGATCAGCACCAGACTCGCGAAGGCGAAGAGCAAGGTGGTGACCAACGAATCCAGCTCCGCCAACGATCGCTACCTTTAGTCCCCTAAGTCGATTTTCCATCAATCAGTACTCTCCATGACTCGGATCAGTTGGGTTGCGATGTATTCCATATCGCTCTCATCTAGATGGGGGCCTACCGGAAGAGCAATCGAGTTGTCGCTAATCGTCGTCGCTTGCGGCACACGGCTGAGATCATGACCGTACTTATCTTTATAGTAGGAGAGGCGCGGAATCGGGTGGGGGTAGTAGATGCTTGTACCTACCCCATTCTCACGAAGCCGCTGGGCGATCTTGTCACGGTGGTCTGCAAAGCCGACTCCGAGTACAACAGACAGGCAGTAGTGACTGTTCACACGATCAACTGCTTCTGTATCTATGACATGCAGATCAGGGATGTCGGATAATCCGGCTCGGAGCACCCGGAAGTTGTCAGCACGTCGTTGGAGAACCTCATCGATCCGTGCCAGCTGCTGTCGGCCAATGGCCGCGTTGATGTCGCTCAACCGATAGTTCAGGCCAAGGGTGGGAGCATCATATTTTCCAGGAACCGCCCGTTCGGAGAACGACCTGTCCACCCCAAAAGCTCTAGCACTCGCCACTCGATCCTTGAGTTCCACATGACGAGTCACGAACATTCCACCATCTCCCGTGGTTATATGTTTCACTGGGTAGAAGGAGAAGATGCCAGCATCTCCGATAAGTCCGACGTGCGTATCGCGGACTCGCGCTCCCACAGCCAGAGCGCAGTCCTCGATCACCAAAAGATCGGACCTCCTAGCGATCTCCATGATCGAGTCCATATCACACGGAATCCCGACGAAGTGGACCAACCCAATCGCACGGGTTCTATCGGTTACAGCCTCCTCAATCTGTGCTGGATCGATATTCCCATCAGCCTGACGACAGTCGACGAATACTGGTGTCGCCCCGACAATCTCCACTGCGTGAACCGTCGCAACATGGGTCTGTGAGGTCACTATGACCTCGTCACCAGACCCAATGCCCAACTGCCAGTAGGCAAGGTGGAGGGCTGCCATCCCAGAACTAGTCAGGAGAGCATGCCCGTCACCACCCATAAATTCAGAGAATTCCTCCTCAAACGCCTTCGCCTGTGGACCATGGGTCAGCACGTCACCACCTAGCACACCAACTACAGCGTCGAGTTCTGCATCGGTAATCCACGGCCTTGCGAAGGCGATCTCTCGAATACCGCTCACAGGTAGACCACCTCTTCCGTGCGACGCGATTGCTGTGCCGCGTCGATTGCGACACAGACGCTGACTGCGTCTAAGAACGACTGGGGGTTCCCACCGCCAACAGGACCACCGACGATTTCAGCCACGAACTCGGCAACAAGGTCACCCTTGTCCATGGCCAGGGGGGCTAGCCCGACTCCCTCTGCTCCCACGTCAGGATCTCGCGACATGTGCAAGCGTGCGCCACGGTCGTCATACAGAAAAGTCCTCTGGGTACCGAAAAGTCGCACAACATGCTGGTGGGCGTGCACACAACCGAAGTTCGCCGTAACTCGAGCGACCAATCCGCTGTCAAACTCGAGTGTCGCTGCGACAAAGTCGGCGTACTTAAATGCCGTCCCTTCGGTACAAATACCGTTAGAGGAAGCAGCCACGGCGACTGGCCGCTCACCAGTCAACCAGAGAAGTAGATCAACGAGATGGATCGCTCCCCCTGCGACTACTGAGTAGTTCTCCACTGTGGAGCGCCAACCAGCCGTGATCTTCCCCAAACGCCCATAGAGATAGTCACCGTCAAAGGCATAGACTTGGCCCAACGCTCCCGACCTGATCTCTTCGCGTAGCCACTGGTACATAGGTGCAGCCCTGAGTATCAGGTTGCTCCAGAGGACAAGTGATCCACTTGCTTCGACAAGGCGCTCTTTGATTGTCGCCAACTCGTCAAGTGATCTACATATGGGCTTCTCAACGAAAACGTGCTTGCCAGCTTCCAGCGCCGAAACTACCTGGTAGTAGTGATCGTCGTCATAAGAGGCGATGACAACGGCGTCGATCTCGGGGTCATCCAACATCTCCTGAAATCCGTGAACCACCCTAACTCCGGCGATACCTGCGACTACACCTGTCGCCCGGCTCGAATCCAAATCGTGGACAGCCTTAAGAC
>JASMKJ010000039.1 GCA_030749275.1 Acidimicrobiales bacterium | reverse complement strand
CATTTAACGCCAACGGTCACTGCCTTGACCTCCAGGGTCGATTGATCACAGCTGAACATAAGAGCCGAGCTATCAGCCGCACTGGCCATGATGGGATTCGAGAAATTCTTGTCGATCGATATGAGCAAAAGCGCCTGAATTCGCCTAATGATGTCGTGGTCAAGTCCGACGGAAGCATTTGGTTTACCGACCCGACGTATGGGATTGATAGCGATTACGAAGGGGACATGGCTGAGTCCGAGATCGGAGAATGCTACGTGTATCGACTTGATCCCGGCGGCACCTTGGACGCGGTGATCCAGGACATGGTTCGTCCGAACGGGTTGGCGTTTTCGCCTGACGAGGAAGTCCTTTACGTCGCCGACACAGGGAGCTCCCATGTTGGGTCGAAATGTCCACCGGACATCCGCGCCTACCCGGTGTCAGGTGATGGAGGCGCTGTGTCGACCCCCCATTGGATTTTCGCAACTTGCACTAGTGGAGTGTTTGACGGTTTTCGTGTCGACGTTCACGGAAACGTATGGACTTCAGCAGGAGACGGCGTGCACTGTTTTTCGCCTGAAGGGACCTTGATTGGCAAAATTCGAATTCCCGAAGTAGTCGCGAACGTCGAATTTGGGGGACTAAAGCGAAATCGCTTATACATATGTGGTACGACAAGTCTTTACTCGATGTATGTGAACACGCGAGCTGCTCGATGAGAAAAACGTCGCGCTGAACTGGGTGAACGTTCTGCGCGATGCTGTAGGTGGAGAAAAACTATGACGACTGTAATTCCGGCACCCGACGCAAACAATGCGTGGCGACTTTCAACACCCGGGTCGGCGGGTTGGGAACGTTCACCTCGCCCTGAAGCGCCAAACAAATATTTCATGGTGTCTACAGATGGGCATGCCCAAGAGCCAAGAGATCTGTGGGCTACTCGGATGGACGACCAATATCAAGAACGGCTTCCTGGTGTCATCATTGGTATGCGAGGTGAAAAATTTCAGAAAACCGAAGGCTTTCGGAATCCGTTGAAGCTCAACAACATCAAGTTCGAGGGACAGGATTTGCTTCGTAATAAGGCCGGGTACACGACTGAAGAACGGCTCGCAGATCTTGGTGCTGACGGCACTGACGCCGAGATCATTTTCCCTAATAAGGGTTTGACGATGTGGGCGACGAGTGATTCGCTCTTCAGTCACGCTATGTGCCAGGTCTACAACGATTGGGCTTGGGAAACTTTTGGACCCTACAACGATCAGTTGATACCGATGGCATGTATCGCACCGGCGGCGCTCGACGAGGCGATCGCGGAAATCCAACGCTGTGCAGAACTTGGGTTTAAAGGGCTGCAGCTTCCAAGTAAACCAATATGGGGGGCACCCGACCACGAAGCACTGAACTACAACCTGCGTGAATTTGATCCATTGTGGGCTGCCATTACAGAAGTGGATCTACCTGTCACGTTTCACATTTCCACCGGCAGAGACCCTCGAACGGCACGCAGTCGCGGTGGAGCGGTCATCAATTATGCCGTTCACGCACTCGCCCAAAACATCGAACCGATAGCAAATCTTTGCGCCTCGGGCGTTGCGGAACAATTCCCTGATCTTCGGTTTGGCAGTGTCGAGGCAGGAATTGGCTGGGTTCCTTGGGCAATACAAGCCATGGATGAGGCGTATTTGAAACACCACTGGGCGGTAAGGCCAAAACTTGAACTGTTGCCAAGCGAATATTTTAAACGTCAAGGATTCGCGACCTTCCAAGAAGATGCAGCGGGACTTGACTTGGCTCTCAGCCACGGTTTGGTACCTAATTTCATGTGGGCTAACGATTACCCCCATCACGAAGGTTCTTGGCCTCATTCCGCTGAAGCCATCGAGCGCACCATGGGCGCACTAGACGACCTGAGCCGAGCGAAGATCCTTGGTTTGAATGCCGCAGAGGTTTTCAAGATCCCAATACCTGAACGTTATTTGGATTACGAAGATGCAAAGGCGTCCGCCGGGAAAATCTCCTAAGGCGAACGTCATATATCTCAACGTCACTTGTCGCGCGAATCTCCAGGTGCTGACGCCGCAGTTACCACTAGGGGTGGTTTGTCACACATCCGTCATCTTCTGTGGATAACTAGAGGGGTTTTCCACAGAAAAAGGCCCCTAAATCCCCAATGTCTGCCCCTAGTACTACACATGGGAAGTCTGAAAAGCTGGCACCAATGACTAATGACCCGTCTTTCACCCCGCCTCCATCAAACCCCAATACTCGTGTACCACCGCACAACTCGGACGCTGAAGCTTCACTCCTCGGAGCAATGTTGCTGTCGCGCGACGCAATTGGTCCAGCTGTTGAAACGCTGAGCGGTGACCAGTTCTATGTACCGGCACACGGGTACATTTTTGATGCGATCGCCTCCCTATACGGAGCTGGTGAGCCTGCTGACCCGGTCACCGTTGCCGAAGAACTCACCCGGTCAGGTCTGCTGGACCAAGTTGGAGGACCGCAACGGTTGCTGGAGTTACAAACAGCGACACCGGCGTCATCCAACGCCGCACGCTATGCACGCATCGTTGAAGAACACGCGATGCTTCGACGTCTGATAGGTGTTGCCGGCGACATTGTTGAATTGGGATATAGCCATCCAGAAGATGTTGTGAAAACCGTCGACGAGGCCGAAGCGATGATGTTTCAGATTGCGGAACGGCGGGTTGTCGATAGCACTAAACCAATACGAGAGTTACTTGATGCCAATCTCGATCGTTTAGAGGAACTTTATGAACAGGGCAATGCCATTACCGGGTTGCCGACGGGCTATGTCGATTTTGATCAATTGCTGTCTGGGTTACAGCCCAGCAACTTGGTGGTCGTTGGAGCCCGTCCCTCAATGGGGAAAACAGCTTTTGGTTTAGGTATGGCAGCTAGTGCCGCGCTTGAAGCTCAACGACCCGTTCTATTTTTCTCACTGGAGATGGGCCATCTTGAACTCACGCAGAGGTTGCTGTGTTCAGATGCCAGGGTTGATTCCCAAAGAATGAGAAATGGAAATCTTGCCGAAGACGATTGGCCCAAGATCACTCGGGCTGTTGGCAAGCTGGGTGAAGCTCCGATTTGGATTGACGACAATCCGAATTTGACAGTGATGGAAATCCGAGCGAAAGCGAGAAGGCTCAAGAGCCGGCTTGGTGATTTAGGTTTGATCGTTGTCGATTATTTACAGCTGATGAGTGGACGCGGGAACGCGGAAAATCGGCAGGTCGAAGTTTCGGAAATGTCCCGTGGCCTCAAGATTCTTGCTCGAGAACTTGAAACCCCAATTGTCGCTCTTTCACAGCTGAGTCGTGCCCTGGAGTCTCGAACTGATAAGCGACCCATGTTGGCTGACCTTCGAGAATCCGGATCGATAGAACAAGATGCTGATGTGGTGGCATTTATCTACCGCGATGAGGTGTACAACCCTGAGTCGCCAGACATCGGTTCCGCGGAGATCATTGTTGCTAAACATCGAAATGGACCCACAGGCACGGTCCGCCTCGCGTGGCTTAGTAATTACACCAGGTTCGCCAACATGAGTCGCTATCAAGATCAGGCATAACGGCATAAACGATGTTCTTAGGTCCCGACTTAATTCCGATTTTGATGCTTGCTCTCGGCGCAGCTCTTGTGGTCGGTAACGGGTTAGCCATGTTCAAACCGCGTCTAGAACCGCGAGCAGACAACGAACTGACGCGGGCGCCGATTGGTCGCAGCCTATTGATGGTCGTAATTGGTCTGGTAGCGACCGTTTGGGCTTTGGCGACGCTTGTTGGATGATAAGTATTGATGGTTTGGGTTCTTGGAGCGGGTGACGGGAATCGAACCCGCGTTCTCAGCTTGGGAAGCTGACGTTCTGCCATTGAACTACACCCGCGAAATGGGTGGGTTGGTTGAGAGAGCAGTCTAACGATGAAGTAGTTCTGCAAATCACCCTGTATCGAAGCTTAAGGATCGAGGCGGTTCATTATCCGCGCCAAGGCTAGGATTCGACTCTTATGATTCTCTCGGACCGAACAATCCGCGAACTCCTGGCGGAGGGAAGAATTGTTATTGATCCACTGGACCCTGAGGACATACAACCATCATCGGTTGATCTTCACCTTGATGACCGTTTTCGTGTCTTTTTGAATCACACTCAAAGAG